>PMLH01000580.1 GCA_003159055.1 Myxococcales bacterium | reverse complement strand
CTCCCAGGGTTTCCATCTCAGTCGGGTGAGAAGCCGCCGAGCTCCGCTCCGCGCGTACCTTCGCGCGCGGCCTCGCACAGCGAGGACGGGGCGGCAGGGGCGACAGGGGCCGCGGGTTTGGAAACCCTCTCAGGGTTTCCATCTCAGTCCCATGGGGAGCCGCCGAGCTTCGCTCCGCGCGTACCATCGCGCGCGGCCTCGCGCAGCGAGGACGGGGTGGCAGGGGCGGCAGGGGCCGCGGGTTTGGAAACCCTCCCAGGGTTTCCATCTCAGTCGCGTGGGGAGCCGCCGAGCTCCGCTCCGCGCGTACCTTCGCGCGCGGTCTCGCACAGCGAGGGCGGGATGGCAGGGGCGGCAGGGGCCGCGGGTTTGGAAACCCTCCCAGGGTTTCCATCTCAGTCGCGTGGGGAGCCGCCGAGCTTCGCTCGGCGCGTACCTTCGCGGGAAGGTTTGGAAACCCTCCCAGGGTTTCCATCTCAGTCGCGTGGGGAGCCGCCGAGCTTCGCTCGGCGCGTACCTTCGCGCGCGGCCTCGCACAGCGAGGACGGGGCGGCAGGGGCCGCGGACTCCGCGACGACAGGTACGCCGAAGACAGCCAGCAAGCCTCCGTCCTTTCCGGCCATGGCACACACCGGGCAAAGCCCGACGATTACCCCTCCAACCACCCCCATGCCAACCGAGATGCCGTCCGGCACCGAGCAAGCCTCAACGCAGACAATTGCCGCTCGTGCGGATGACGTATTCCCCATCGTTGCCCCGAACCAAGGACCTGATACCTCCAGGAGCAAATCGCCGCTGATTCGCTCGACTCCCACTTCCCAGGCGACTTCACGGGCATCGTACGCCATTGAACAATTCCGAAGCACAACCATCTCAACCGCCACCCCGACTCCCCTTTCGCAGAAGCCGGTGATCGCACAGTTCACCTCCGGACGACTCGCCCCGGCGGCGGAGGCCAAGCCAGCCCCAAGAGCGCGGACGTCAAAGCAGGAGCGCGTGCACACGACTGCCTCAGACCATCGCGACCAGCCCCAGCCTACCGCGAAGACAACCTGGCTCCCCCATTCGCGGACGGAAACAGCACAACCATCTGGGTCCTCGAATTCAAACCTTGCCCCCGACCCAAGCCAACGGGTCGACGGTGGCGGCTCGGAAAGGGCCACCGACACCTCGCAACCACAGCCAAGCGCGGCAGCATTCCTCGCGTATTCAAACCTTCCCTCCGCAGCGCCAGGGCAAGCAAGTCGCCAGGGGTCTCACCCAGCAAGTGCCAAGGCGCCCGCCTCCGAGCGGCCAGCGGCTGTCCCGCAGCACGCCGATTCCGCCCAGGTCGAGACGCCGGCCAGCCAACTCATGACTGACATTAGCCCGGCCGACAAGTCCGGACCACGCCACGACAGCCGCCCGCGCGCAGAAACAGGGGCCAGCACCGCGCACATTCTGCCGGAGCCACCCACGATCTACCCGCCGGCGAAGACCTCCGCGACGCACTTGGGTACGCGCGATGCGCGTCCACAACAGGCACGCGCGCAACGTGCCCAAGCGGGACTGGCGACAGTTCAAGAACACAAGCAGCCATCCGAAGCCCAGACGAGCGCACCCGAACCAGGCCCGGTTGGCACGGTCGCCCTGCACGAACACGCGGCAGCCACCGTGGCGCGAGGGCCCGCGCTGGTCACTCCATTCAGCTCTCAGAACAACCGTCGCCAGGACCTGTCCCAGCCCAATCGTGGGCAGTCCGAGCTCCAGCATGTCGTGCGGTCGCCCATCGCGATCGAGGGCAGCCATCCGGAGCAACCCCACCTCGAGCAGACACCTGCCCCGGCTTCGTCATCACAGCATTTGCGGGCGGGCTCGCCCAAGCCTTCCCCAGTCGCCGCAACGGCATTCACGCCGGCACCGTCGGCGTCACCCCCGCAAGTCAGCGCCCCCAAGAGCGCCCAGCAAGACCGCCGTGCACATGCGACAACGGCGAGCTCGCAACCCGCTGCTTCGCCCCAGACTCCGTCAGCCGCACCACAAAGGGTTGAGCCCGCGCCGACCAGGGCGAAACCAGTCTCACAAGCCGCTCTCGTTCCGCCAGCGCCGTTGCCGTCGACTGTGATCCCTTCGCTGCGCTCGCAGGTGGCGCCCTTCCTCCCGTCGCCTGCGATGCCGTCGTCTGCGGCGCCCTCCCCCCGGTCGGTTGCGATGCCGTCGCCTGCGGCGCTCCCGTCACACGCGTCCGCCGCTTCTCCGCTACAAACAACCCCGGTGACCGAACCCCAGAGAACCGCAGCGCATTCCTTCCAGTCACACGCAGCGCCTTCGTTGCCGACCCGTGCCGTGCCTACCCCGCACTCCGCGCCACAGCCCGCGCTCCAGTCAACTGGCACGCCTTCCCACACTTCGCCACCCACGCAGTCGGCGGCAGAGCCCACGCTACGCTCGGCGCTGGCCGATTCGCTCCACTCACCTCCAGCCTCGTCGCCCATGCCTCCGTCGCAGGCTGTGCCCGTCTCAGGCAAGCCGCAAACGACCCCTGCGACAGCCCATCCCGCCTCGACCAAGGCGACCGCCCATCCGGCACAGGATCCCGACGCCAAGACGATTGGTCCCGACCGCTCATCGGTCGAAGAGAAGCACCCTTTGCCGATCGCCAAGTCGACGCAATCCAAAGGCCAACCCAAGGACGCTCCGCGGCCTGCAACGGCGCCGGAGACAAGTCCAGAGGTCGCCCAGTCCGCCCCTGGCAACCCCGCGAAGCAACCGGCGACCTCGGACGCCCTCGACCCGGAAGGGCTCGGGACGTCCCGCAGCAGCCGCCTCAAGCGAGCGGCTTCGCCAGCCAGCCCTGGCAGCAACCCGAAATCGCCCGCTCCACAAGACCCGCTGACGGCCAAGCCGACCGCCCCTCATCAAGGAACGCACGACCAGCCACATTCGCCGGCACCAGCAACCACTCCGACAACACCACCGGTCCTCCATCAACAACCGAGAACAGCGGAACCACCCGCACCTGTGACTCGCCCGATTACCCTAGAATCCACGGTTGGCCAGAACCCACCGTCCTCTGCAAGCCCCGCCACCCCGCAGATTGCCCTTCCGCACCCTATCTCGCCCTTGGCCTCAACGGTACCCCTGCCGCTGCTCACAGTGCCGGGCATGTCCCCCATTGCGGCCACAGACTCGGCCGCCGTCGGCTTCTATCAGATGCCCACCGTCTCCGCCGACAGCGCGCAGCTGTACCATCAAGCCGCCGACGATCCAGGCCTTGCCGTAGCAGTTCTTGCCCACGCTGCCCACGTCTCCCTAGCTTCAGACGGTGGCGACCTCTCGTTGCATGTTCGCGTGCGCGACGGGAACGCCGACGTCAATGTGAGTGGCAGCATGGCACCCATGTTCGAGAGCAAGGCTCCCGAAGTGCGGACCGTGCTCGCGGCGCAGGGCCTCGGCCTTTCCAGTTTCGCCACCGAGCAACAGGGCAGCCAGCAGCACTCGCAACAGAGGCCCGAACCCGCCTTGGCCGAGCCGCACCACCATCCCGCAATGCCGACACTCCGAGCTTCCACGCCCGCCAATGTCGCGACAGGCGACGAGGGCCGCATTCACATCACAGCCTGAGGAATGACCATGGCAGTACAATCCACCATTACGCAAATTCAAAGCGCCGCCGCCACCGCACAACAGGCAGCCGCCGCCAAGAGCGACCCAACCTCGCTCGGCAAGGACGACTTCCTCAAGTTGCTGACAACTCAATTGCAGCAGCAAGACCCGACCCAGCCCATGGACAACACGGCCTTCGTTGCCCAGCTGGCACAGTTCTCGTCGCTGGAACAGATGAACAACGTCAACGACACCCTGACCAAGATGCTGACTGGGCAAGGGACGTCGTTGCAGACCACGGCAGCTGACATGATCGGCAGGACAGCGTTCTTCACCACTGACCAAGTGACATTGGAACAAGGAGGCACCGCCACCATCACCGCAAATCTCTCAAGTGCCGCCGCGAACGTCAACGTGACCATCCAGGACAGCGCCGGCGCGACCGTTCGCACGCTCAACCCAGGCGCAATGGCCTCGGGCCCCAATCACATCACATGGGATGGCCTCGACGCCAGCGGCAACCCTCTTCCCAGTGACACCTATACTGTCCAAGTCAGCGCCACCGATCTCGGCGGCAAGCCCGTTTCGCTTACCCAGTGTGGCAGCGCGCGCATCACAGGAGTCACATTCGACGCCACCGGCACGCCACTATTCACGGCTGGGGGAAACAGCCTGAAGCTTTCGGACATTTCAGAATTGGATGAATAGCAAGCAAAAAGAAAGGAATGGAACATGAGTCTAGTCGGAGCATTGTACGTAGGAGCCAGCGGTCTTGAGGCCAGCAGCAACGAGCTGTCGGTCGTCGGCGACAACATCGCCAACAGCGCAACGGTCGGCTTCAAAGCCGGGCGCACCGTCTTCGCCGATGCCATGGCCCAACAGCTCGTTGGCACCACCGGCCAATTGGGCCTGGGCGTAACCACCCTAACGGTTCAGAAACTCTTCTCACAAGGTGGTTTCACCACCACCGGCCTTTCTACCGACGTG
>PMLH01000558.1:2444-2584 GCA_003159055.1 Myxococcales bacterium | reverse complement strand
GCCCGCGATCTCCACCACCCGGCTCCCGATATCGATCACGAATAGGACGTGGAACCGTTCAATCCCGAACAAAGTCATCACCTCGACAGTGAAAAAGTCCATTCCCACGATGGAACCCAGATGGGCCTTGATGAACTTCG
>PMLH01000558.1:0-2330 GCA_003159055.1 Myxococcales bacterium | reverse complement strand
TTGAGCACCAACTCGACGATCTCCGCGGCTTTTCGGGGGCGCCCGGGTCCACGCTGTTTGCTCCCATCGTACTTTTTCGCTACCTGTTCCCGATACCATCGCAAGATCGTATCGGCCGTAGCGAGCGTGGCCACTTTGGCCAGCAGCTTGCGGCCCAATTCCTTGCCAAGAACTGCGAGGCGTCGGCGATCGGCGTTCGTGAGATTCAGTTTCCGGTCGCCGAGCTTCTCCTTGAGGATTCGATTCTCGGCCATGAGGTAGTCCACCTGCTTCTGCAGCGCGCGTTGGAACCAGACGGCCAGCNNCGGCAACATCGGCCCGAGCGGCTCGGTCTTCTTCCGGCTCACGGGATGCCTTTTACATCATTTTCTCCAAGCCGCAAGGCTCTCGGCACCTTCCGAAACCTCCGAGATTTGCTTCGTTTTTCCTCGATCTTGTTTCGGCACAGGATGACCGGCAAGCAGGCCGCCCTGCGCAATGGTGGCCACCGGGGACGCGGCGACGTCGTGGGTGGCTTGCTCGCAGGGCGTGGCCGAGCCGCCCTCGCCCATCTGGATGTTGCACGTGGTGAGGTGCTCCCGTTCGGGTTCCAGGATGCTGCCGTACTTCTCCACGAGGAAGACGCGGTATCGCCCACCGAGCACGCTCACGTCGGGCAGCGGACAATCGAAAGCTTGCCCGCGGGCTGCGTGGGCGGCAGGACTTCCCCCTGCTCGGACGGGCAGCACGCGGCCCATCGAATCCCGCAAGCGGCACAAGCCCACCCATAGCTCGCCCGAACCGTCGCCGAGTTGGTAGGAAACGCTCAGCATGGATACCTGCGGATTTTCGGCCGGGTTCCACGTGCCGGCGATACGACCCCGCGGCAGGCTGACCGCCGTCAGGTCCTCGAAAACGTTGTCGCCCTCTTCGAACGTGAGCTGCCGGGCGGCGAGGCCCACGAGCGGACAGTCATTGTTCTTGTCCTCGGTGTGGATGGTGGCCACGAGTCGTCCCGAGATGGTCGGAGGGCCACGCCACGAGATGGGATTGCGGTCTATATCGCCGGGATAGCGGACTCGGTTGAGGAAGCCGGCATCCGAGCGGTGCAGGGGCTTTCGGGCCGAGAAGAACTGCAGGGTTGCCCGGAGGCGGCCGTCGGTCTTGGTGAGCTCCGGACCCGCCAAGTGTCCACTGACGGAGGCTCCTCGCGCAAGAGCCGCGCGCTGGCCGCCCTGCCACGCCGGATGTGCGACGACCGGATCCCGGCGGGACAGACCAAGGAAAAGCGTGACCTTGGCCCCGTCCTTGTCGATGACGGAGAGATCGTAGGTCGCCGGAACGGAGGACAGGCTGAAGGCGCCAGTCTGGTCGGTCGAGGTCTGCCGACCACCAACCGCAATCGCGCTATCGGCAGCGCAGGTGGCCGAAGTCGCCAAGAACCGGCCGTGGACCGCGGCGGTGGAGCCCCGGCCAGGCCCGCCCTTGGCGAGTGGCGGAGCCGCTGTTTTCCCCTCTGGCGAGTCGGACGCTCCGCCCGAAGCCTCGTCGTTTGCGGCGTCTGGGCGGGAACACGAAAGTCGGAAGCGCGAGCCCGCCGCGCCCCACAGACTGCGCTTCCTGGGGCCGGTGCCGCACGTCCAATCCACAAAATATCTCGCCCCTCCACAATTGTTTTCTCGCCCGGCCCGTTCGATCGCCTCGTGCTCGGCCGACGATTGTGAAGAGGTGGAGATCGCGCAGCGCCACTTCCCGTCGCAGGTCTGTCGATGGCGCGCGGTGACGTCGACCGAGGGACTCTTGCAGTAGGTACCGAACCTGACCGAGGCGAGCGTGATGGGGCCCGGCGCACCTTCCGACTGGTCGGACCCAAGGCCGTTGGTCGCGCCCAGCGCATTTTCACCAACGAGGCCGACAAGTGGAACAACGACACTCACCAGCAGCTGCATTGGTCCGCATGATAGCGGCGGGTCTTTCAAGGGCGAAGTACAATCGTCACCATGATTTCTGAGCGCCTTGCGAAAATCGAAGACACGATCCGGAATGCCCGCGATGTTCCAGATGCTACGCGAAAGGAACTGCTAAGCTTGGTGGCGGATCTCAAGGCAGAGGCGATGCCATTCGCGGACAGCCGCGGCGAGACAGCGGAGGCGAGTGCGGGCACCGTGGAGACTTCCGTGATCTCAACAGTCCGCCGAGGCGAAGCGCCAGACAAGGCGGCGCAAGTCATGGCCGAACTGGCGGACTCCGTGCGCGCGTTCGAAGCAACCCATCCGCGACTCGTCGAGCTCGTCGATCAGTTGGCGCTCACGCTCTCGAACATGGGGATCTAAGAGCGTGTCTGAAAAGTT
>PMLH01000219.1:5534-50782 GCA_003159055.1 Myxococcales bacterium | reverse complement strand
GCGCTGAGCGCTCCCTGGTAGTCGGTCAGGCGATCCGCCTTGGCGAGGTTGAACGAGATCGGGCCCGTCACGAATCCCTTGGTCACTCGAGTGATCTCCGATTCGAAAACGATCATGCCGAACTTGACGCCCGGCTGTGCGCTGTAGCGATCCATGACCGTGGATACGGCCGCGGTGCGCATGAAACCGGGGTCGGTGACATTCATCGAATCAGAGTTGTCGACGACGAAGAGGATCTTCACCGGAAAAGCGGCATCCGAAGGTGGCGTCAAACAGACCTCGGCGTTGAGGTGCAATTCGTCGTCGTACACCGTCGGCGGATCGCGCACAGGTTCCAGTCCAGTGTCGGTACACCCCAGCGCGGTCACGAGCCACACAGCTACGGTCGAGCAGGCCAAGGTTCGGGTGCAGGAATGGAAAGCCATGTAGGTAGAAATCACCTCACCGGGTGGAGGTCGTGGATAGGCGAGTGAATGGGGAATGCCTGGCCGGTCGGCAGAGAAGGCCCATGGCCTTCCCCGCCGAATGCCAACGGATTAGTGGCGCCGACGCAGAAGCAGCGACAGTCCAAACCCCAATCCAACCAGAATCATCCCGGCGCCCCCGCGTCCCTGGGCGAACTGGCAGCCGCTGTCGCTGTTGATGTCCTTTCCTTCAACAGTAATGGTAACGGTCGATTCGGCGTGCATGACCGCTGGCTCGATGGTATCGGCCACCTGCAAATCCGCGCTTACGGTCAGCGCGTACTGGCCCGGGTGTCGCGGCACGAAGATGGGGCGCTTGTCAGCGTTCTCGGGCGCGCATTCGTAGCCGCTGGTGCAGGTCGCAGGGCCGGTTGGGTTGCTGACGGTGTCGCTGGCACCCGACGGAGCGCTGGTCACGTTCCACTTGTAGTTCAGGTTCACGCCTGGTCGATTGGAGTAGACCGAGAGCAGTACTTGGTCACCCGTGGTGGCTTGCACGCGAGGAGCGGCCACGACCTCGAACACGGTCTTGGGATCCAGGCAGTGCGCCGGATCGGGATTCTTTGGCACCACCAAGCAGAAACCGTCAGTATCGCACGCGTCGCCCATTCCGTCGTTGTCCGCGTCCTTCTGGTCGAGATTCGGCACGAGCATGCAGTTGTCGTTGCCGTTGGGAACGCCATCGTTGTCCGCATCCGGATCGCAAACGTCGCCAAGGCCATCGGCATCCGTGTCCTTCTGGTTGGTATTCGCCGTGAAGGGGCAATTGTCCTGGCTGTCGGGAATGCCATCACCGTCCGAGTCGTCGTTGCAGACGGTCGCATTGGCCAGGAACGGGCAGGGATCATCGTGGTTGAGGAGACCGTCGCCATCGATATCCGGATCGCACGCATCGCCGATGCCGTCACCGTCGGTGTCCATCTGTGACTTGTTGGGGACGGCGGGACAATTGTCGGCCGCGTTCGCCACGCCGTCGTTGTCGATATCCGGGTCGCAAACGTCGCCGATTCCGTCGCCGTCGGTGTCGAGTTGGTCCTTGTTGGGAACGGTCGGGCAGTTATCACACACATCGCCTACGCCGTCGCCGTCGCCGTCGGCCTGATCGCGGTTCGGGCGGAAGGGGCAATTGTCGAAGTCGTCTTCGAAGCCGTCGCCATCGAAATCGTCCGAGGTCGAGTAGGTGACTCCGATGTCGGTGTTGTTGACGAGGATTGCACCACCACCACCACCGCCGCCACCGCCCCCGTTGTTTTTCGGCGTACCGCAGAACCCAGTTCCGCATTCACCGGCGGGGACCTGGGCAAAGGCAGGCTCTGCGATGAGCAGAACGCCCGCAACCAGTACTGCTGCACCAACGATCGTCTTCAGCATTGCAATTCTCCTTCCGCGGCTCAAGGACGGCTTGAACGCAAGCCCACGCACAAATCCAGGGTACCACGTTTGGGCTTGAGTGAATGTTTAAATCTCTTGTGTTTTCCACACGTTAGCCGACATTACGGCACCTGGAATATTTGTACGCCGGATTACGGTTCGTGAATATAAAGTAAGGATGCTCACGACAAAAGCTTGTTAGGTTCTGCACGAGAAGCGCATGACTGGTCTTGCCTCTCATCGTGTGTGCCCAGCGCCTACGGCGATGCGTTCTGCATCGAGAATCGCAGAACGTAGGAGCAGTAGGCGTCGCTCGAGAGCTCCACCAAGTGATCGCCTGGTCGGACCGTGTGGATGGGGATGGCAAGAATTCCATCGGCACCAGAGTCTTGAAAAATGTCCTTGCCCGCGCTGTCGTAGGATTCCTTCTCGTTGCAGCTTGGTTCCGAGACCTGCAACTGGAGGGATGTTCCAGGTGAATTGCGATTGTCGAGATAGATCTCGAATTTCAAATCGGCCTCGCCGGTCGTGCGCACGATGAATCGGCGGCCACTTGGAAAGTCGCCGTCCAAATAGTGGCTGGTGTCGAGCACGCAGCGGGCGGTTGAGCCACACGCTGTGGGAATACTGTCCTCACAAGCGGTCCGATCGAGGCCCACCGTGAAGAACGATTCGTTGCTGCACGCCCCGAGCGCGAGCCATAGGAAGGTTGTGAGTGCCCCAATCCTCACGGCGCCACAACGTTGGCTTGGAAATCGCCGTTGAGCGTACGGCCGTCCGGATCTGAAAGCGTGGTGTGGAACGAGCCGCTCAGGTTGGTTCCTGCCACCGGTTCTTGGTTGAAATGCACGGTGCCCACTTTCAGAGGGAAGTCCGTGGTCGACGATTCCACACGCTCCAGGGTTCCGCGAGGCAGCCCACCCACGAGCTCAGTCAGATTGACGTCGTTGCCGGCGAGATTGGCCAAGTCTCCGACGGTCACCGTCAGCTTCGCGACCTGGGCTTGGTCCGACGTGCGCTGGTACTCGATCGACACCTGATCGCCGATGCGAAGGATTTGCACGCGATTGAAGTCCAGGCTGTAGATCTGGGACATGCTGCCATACAGCCGATTCGGCTCGTTGCTGCAGGCTGCAAGGCCCGAGACCAGGATCGAAGCAAACAGGAATCCTCGCATCACATCTCCTTGGCAACGTGCAAGGCGTACTTGGTCGTCGCTGCCACTGGATCGTAGTAGATCGATTGGTAGGCAATCACGGCCTTGCCACCGACGAAGGCGAGTGCAGGATAGAGACCGTCCCTGATGGTGGGATCGCCGGCGGCCTGGTGTATCTCCCACGTGTCTTGCCGCCGGATCGCCAAATACAGCCCTTCCTTGGTTGGATCGCAGCTGCCACCGCCGCTGCTGTCTCCGCATCGATAGTAGGCCACGGCAGGATTGCCCTGATCGTCGAAGGCTAGGGACGGGTAAAATCCGGTGAGGCCGCCGCGATCCACGTAGTCGGCCGCGGTCCACGTCTCCCCGTCAGTTGATTCCCGATACATCAGCAACTTCTTCGCATCGTCGAAATACGCCAGCGCATACAAGCCTTGTGCGCTGATGCCAAACCCAATGCCAGAATCAGTCTGATTCTTGTCGATCGTGCCTGTGAACAGCTTTTGCGACGACCAGCCTTGCGCAGTTTGGTAGTCAAGCCAGACCGCCGGTAGATGTTCGAGGGTGTAGTGCGCAACGGCCGCCTTGCCGGCAGGGGAAAACGCCAGCCGGTTGTAGGTTCCACCACCGCGTGCGACGTCCACCGTGTAGACGGCGTAGGCGTCGTTGCTGAGCGCGAACTCCACGTCAGAGCTAGCATAGTCCGTATCCGCAACACCAAAGTGGAGATCGCGAAACGCAACGCCCAGCGCACCCGACGAGGGATCGCGCGCAATCGACGGCCAGTATCCGGTTGCATCGCCCTGGTTGCACACATCTTGGGCTGAGCAGTTCACCGCCTGGTCGGCGGGCATACCGGTTGACTTCGAATCGGCCGCGATGGTCCGTGGCGTTCCCAGCTGTCCTCCGCTCACGCTCGCCATCAGCATATCCGTGGCTCCGCAGCGCATACTCCCAGCCGGACCGCCGGTGTAGGCCAGCACTGGCTCGCCTGACTGGTCAAGGGTGATGCCCACACCCATTCTCGAAACGTAGGGTTGCGAGGTCACGATGCTACCGGCGAATCCCGTCGCTGTGGGCAACACCACGCAGATGCCGTAGACAGGAGTAGGAGCGGCGCTGTTTGCGCAAGGCGCGGTTTGGGTGGTGGTTGCCAGGGTGGCGAACGCGACCCTGCTGCCATTCGAGGCAGCGACGGTCTGGTATCCAGCTTGGCCGCATTCTAGGATGTCGACCACGGCGAAGGTCGGAGCCGCCGGGCCCGCGTCCGGTGCTCCCGAGGGGCCATCCAAGTGGACGAGTCCACCGTCGCCATCGCTCTTGCTGGAGCAAGAGAGACCAAGCAGACCTGCGATGAACCATGGGGTTAGGTTGGACGTGCGCACGCGCATCCAGTGTCCACCCGGCCTGGGCAGGTGTCAACCGCGAGTCGGCCGGTGGCGGCAGCTACAGTCCCAACAGGGCATTGAGGACGCCCGTGTACGCGGGCTTCTTCTTGTAGTTGTCGTCCCACAGATCACCCAGCGGTTTCTGCGAGCCGGAGCATCCGAGCGGCGAGTAGCTGTTGAGCCAGGAGTACTTGTCGGTGATACCCCAGAACGTGACAGCCTTGCACTGCGGCTCGGCCACGCAGGCGGCAATGAGGTCATGGTAGAGCGTTGTTTGCTCTGTGTCGGTCATCCCAGAGCACCTGTGCACGTCCATCTCGCTATAGACCACCTCTAGGCCCAGATCCACGATACGTTTGATATTGGTCTTTAGGTCGGCGATGGTGAAAGTGTCGTTCGGCTTGCCATAGTGCATTTGCATCCCGACGCCGTCGATGGGAACGCCACGTGATACGAGGCCCTTCAGCAGATTGTAGACGAAGTCCGATTTTGCGTTGAGGCCCTCGTCATTGTAGTCGTTGTAGTAAAGCTTGACGCTGGTGTCGGGCTCCGCCTCACGCGCAGCCTTGAACGCATCGTCGATATAGGTTTCGGTAAGGTACTTGTAAAAGGGACAATCTCGATAGGTCGTCCCGTCGATGCTCACGGCTTCATTGACGACGTCCCAGATCGCCACTTTGCCCTTGTAGTGCTGCATGACGCCCTTGATGTGCGCCACCATGGCGGAACGCACGTCGTCGGCGTTCGACAGATTGCTCACCCACTGGGGAAGTTGGTTGTACCAGACCAGCGTGTGTCCTTTGACCTTGATACCGTTGCTGCTGGCGAAGCTGACGATCTGATCCGCTGCGCTCCAGCTGAATTGCCCCTTCGAGGGTTCGATCTGATCCCATTTCATCTCGTTCTCGGGGGTGGTGAAGTTGAACTCTTTGGCTGCGGTTGCATACCCGCTCTCCGAGAGGTGCTGGGAGGACAGCGCAACGCCGATGAGGCGCCCGGTGCAATCGGCCGCGGCCTTCAGCGTCGCTGCGGCGGTGCCGCAGGTCCCAGACGTGCCTCCCGAGCCAGTCGCTCCACCGGTCACCTTGCCGCCATCAATAGAGACTGCGCCTCCCGTGGATGTCGCGCCGCCCGTGGCCCTGCCGCCTGTCGTGCTTGCGTCGGCGGCGGCGAGCCCACCGCCAGTGCTGATCGCGCCACCCATTGCGATATTGCCATCCATGGCGATGGACGCATCGATCGCCATGGTGCCCGCCATGGTGCCGCCAGCGGATGTTGCGCCGCCCGTGCCAGCGGCCCCACCCGTGGCCTTACTTCCGCCGGTATTCATATCTCCGCCGTGGCCCGCACCGCCGCCTGTGGCCGACGAGCCACCGGATCCAAGCGCACCACCCGTCGAGGTCGTGGCTCCACCGGTCGCCCCGGCATGACCGCCGCTGCCTCCCTGCGAATTGACTCCGTTCTGTGAGGTGCAACCTCCGCCCATCAGGGCCGATGCAACAATTCCAAAAAGAACGAGTGTGCTGCGCATAGAAGCCTCCTGCGGCTAGGCAGCCAGTCTACGCCGCAGCCAGGAAGCGGGAAACTCGATTTGCGAATGATCGGGTGGTGCATCAGCCACTTGCATCGCAATCATCCTCGCGCCGAGGGGCCACTGACGTTCCTGGAATGCGGGGATGGATCCTTCTTGCCGCCACCGTTGCCGCCGTTATCGAGGATGAAGTAGTTCACGCCTGGGGTGCCGCAGGCATCGCCGTTTCGGTGGAATTTCCAGTGGATGTAGACCTTGCCGTTCCCCGAAAGAATCGCGGTTGGCGGTGCCGGAAACGGAGCCGCATCGTACACAGCACTGATGGCGGCGGTATCGAAGCCCGTGATCCCCGACGTGCGCACCATGGCGATCTTGTCCACGTTACCTTCTCCATCCAAGACGATTTCCAATTTTGCGATCAGTTTCAGGTCGTTCATGGGGCTATCTCGGAACGACGTATCCATTTGGGTCNNTCAGGAAACCAAACGCCCATTTCTCGTGGATCTGCCGGTGCATGCGCGCGATGAATTGCGCGAACGGAGCGGCACGGGTATTCAGCTCGGTTTGGTTGCCCGGGGTCACCTCATTGATGAAATTCTCCAGAGCGGAGAACACGCGCTCTTTCCGCTCTGCGAATTTGCCTTTGTGCCTGGATTTTTCCTGTTTGGCGACTGCTGCCGCCAGGTCGGCGTCGTTGCCAAACGCCGAGGCGTAGCCTTGCTTGGTCAAATGGGGCTGGTCGGCGATGGTCGAAGAACGACGCGGCCCCTCCGTTCCGCGCCGGCCATCGCTGGCCGTTGAAAGCATTCCATCGGGATCTTCCGGCAGCCGCTCGCCACGCGCGCCCGTCCTTTCCAATCCGGGCATGCGCATGGACAAGGCGGATCGGGGCTCTGTCGTGGGTTTTGACTCCTCGGCCATGGCTTGCTGTGCACGCTGGCCGGGCCTTGCTTCCCTGTCTTCCAGCTGAGCGATTTTGTCCTTGTCGTCCGCAGGCTCGGATGTCTTCCCTTGCTGATCCTTCTCCAAATTGGTTTGCCGGGCGCGAGTTTCGTGTTCGGCGCGGTTGTTTCTCTGGGCCAGGTATTTGGCATCTTTGGGCTCTTCCACCTCTTTGCCCATATCCAGGTCGACTATTTTTTGCCGAGGCAGCTCCTCCGGCAGCGCCACCGGCTTCGGCTCGGGCTTGGGCGCCACCGGCTGGGGCGGTGGCAGTTCGGGCTGACGTTCGCGCTCGGCCATGGCCTCCAGCTTGGGCGGCTTGGCAGTGGGTGGCTTTTCGGTCTTCTCGCCTAGCTTTGCGGCTTTCCTGAGCTTTTCCGGTTTTTCGATGGCAGGCAGATTGGGCGGGAGCTCGTCGTCTTTGATGGCCTCGAAGCTCAGTTCCACCTCGTTGTCTTCGGGCTTGCCCCACCAAAACACCCACACCACCAGCGGCACCAGGACTTGCGCGTGCAGAAAGATGGAAAGCAGCAGCCCCCGGCCGATCCGGCCGCGATGTCGTCGCGTGTGCTGCGTTGCCATGTCAGGTCTGGAGCAGACTAGCATTGCCGTCGAGACATGACTGGATCGATCGGCGTTGATTCTTCGAAAGGAAACGAAGCATCGTGCAGGCGACCGGCGCTGTTGCCACGGTGAGCCGCGCGGTTCCGAGAGGTTTCGCTGTCACGATCGTCGCCAAGCTGCGCCTTCAATTTTACCGACGTTTCCGCCAAGGCCACGAGGCAGTTTCTCGCTGTCGCCGTACCCTTCAGTATTTGCCAGGGCGAAGGCGCGAGGTCGGAACCTCGCCGGAATACGAATACCCGTATGCTTCCCAGAAACCCCTGACGGCGCTATCGGTGACTTCGATACGCGAAAGGTATTTGGCGCTCTTGTAGCCGAGCAAACGAGGAACCACCAAGCGCACCGGAAAGCCGTGCGCGAGCGGCAGCGTGGATCCGCCGACGCCGTAGCCAAGCAAGGTGCGCGGCTCGCGTGCGACGTCAATGGGAAGCGATTCGCTGTACTGCTCGCCCACGCTGTGGAAGGTGAGGTACGTGGCGGATGCGGCGGTCCCGGCCAAGTCCAACATGCGAGCAAGCGGCACCCCGTTCCAGGGCACGTCGTAGACCGACCAGCCTTCGACACAATGGAAGTCGGTGACCTGGTCTTGACGGTCCAAGGCAATGAGATCGGCGAAACGCAGAGAGAGAGGGTTGCTTACCATGCCGTCCACCGAAAGCGTCCAGCCGGCCAGGATGTCGACCAGGTTCTGCGCATCGACCGTGTTCTCGTACCAGCTGGCGAAAATGGGATCGGTGCCAGGGCCGGGTTGGAAGTCGAACCCGGGCGCGCCGTCTGCCTCGGACGCCGCGTCCGCGCCGCCGGCGGCAGGCCTCTGGCGATCCGCGATGCTCGTGCCCAGGCACGCCGAGAGCACGTCGCCGCCCAGGGCGAGAACGGTTGCGTTGCCAAGCCAACGCAGCACGGTTCGGCGCTCGACCGTCATCGGCGCAATGAACGGCGGCTGGCGGGGTTGCATGGCTGGATTGGATGCGCCTGTGAGAGGGCCGGTTCATCCCGCGCCGATTTCTAGCCCGACTGCATGTCTCCACCGTGCTGCGCGGCAGAGGCCTGCCCGTTAATATCATCCAGCGCTCTGCCCAACTGACGAACAAACAGCTCGACGAGGTGGCGGCCGAAATTCTGCGCGACGAACTGCTCTACCTCGACATCGAAACCTACTTGATGGACCAGGTCGTCATGTGGAAAGGCGAAAATTGGATCGACGGGCCCTTGCGGCGTCGGGTGATAGCCTGCGTGACGTAACGCCGATCTACGGCATGGGCACGGAGCCCAATGTCGGGCTGGCCGGGGCGGGCGGCCTCATGGTCAGCCTGTTGCGCAAACCGGATGCCACGCCGGCGCCGGCGGGCGCGTTGCTGGACGCGCGCGCTCGGCCCCTACGCGACATCCGCATTTCCCTCACCGACCACTGCAATCTTCGCTGCACCTACTGCATGCCGAAGGAAACCTTCGGCCCTGGCTATACCTTCCTGCCGGCGGACAAACTGCTGACCTTCGAGGAAATCACCACCCTGGTACAAGTTCTCGCCGGGCTCGGGGTGCGCAAGGTGAAGCTGACCGGGGGCGAGCCACTGACCCGGCCCTTTCTGCCCCGGCTTATCCAGATGTTGCACGTGGCCGCGCCGGACATCGAGGTGAACCTCATCACCAATGGGCTCTTGCTCGAACCCATGGCCGAACGCCTGAGGGAAGCTGGCCTCGATCGGCTGACGGTCAGCCTCGATACCCTCCGCCCTGACCGTTTCGCGGCCATGAGCGGGCGCGGACCGCAGCTCCTTAGAGTTTTGGCGGGAATCGCAGCCGCCCAGCGCGCCGGGTTCCGTCCGATGAAGATCAACATGGTGGTCATCCGGGGCATCAACGACGACGAGGTCGAGGCCATGTCCAACCACTTTCGTCATCCCGACACCATTCTGCGTTTCATTGAATACATGGACGTCGGCACCCGCAACGGCTGGCGTAGGGAAGATGTGGTAACCGCGGCCGAGATTCTCGTGCGCTTGAGCAAGACTGCCGCCCTCGTGCAGGTCGATCGCGCGTACCGAGGAGAAACCGCCAAGCGCTACCGCTACATCGACGGCTCGGGTGAAATCGGATTCATCGCCAGCATCTCGCAGCCCTTCTGCGGCGACTGCAGCCGGCTGCGCCTTTCCGCCGACGGCAAGCTCTACACCTGTCTCTTTTCCAAGGACGGATTCGACGTCAAGAAGCTCCTTCGTGGCGGCGGCGATCCCAGCGTGGTACGCGAGGGACTCGCCGATTTGTGGAAAGCCCGGCGTGATCAGTACTCCGTCGAGCGGGTCGACGCGCCGGCCCGGCAAAAAATCGAGATGTTCTACATTGGAGGATGACGTGACCATCGAGACATCCGCGCTCAGCCACATCGACCCACAGGGCAAACCCCGGATGGTCGATGTTTCGGACAAGCCCGTCACGCACCGGACCGCGCGTGCCCGTGCCGAGGTGTGGTTTCCACCCGACGTGGCGTCGCGGCTCGGATTGGACCAGGCCTCGGATGCAAGCGACGTGCGTGGGTCCAAGGGATCGGTCTTTCAGACCGCCAGTCTGGCCGGCGTCATGGCGGCCAAGCGCACGCACGAGCTCATTCCCCTGTGCCATCCCCTGCCTCTCGACAAGGTAACGGTCGAGCTGCGCGCAGCGGGTGCCGGGGTGGTGGAAATTACCAGCGACTGCCGCGCCACCCATCGCACCGGGGTCGAGATGGAAGCCCTCACTGCCGCCAGCGTGGCCGCATTGACGGTCTACGACATGTGCAAGGCCCTATCGCACGCCATCGAGATCCGCTCGCTGGTGCTTCTGGCCAAATCCGGTGGCAAGCACGACTATGAACGACGCTGATCACAAACAGCCCCATGTTGCCCAAAGCCGTCGCTCGTGGCGGTTCCATCCCTACGAAATCGCGGTGTGCGGCTACAAGAACAGCGGCAAGACCACCCTGCTCGAAGGCTTGGCCAAGTGTTTGGGTTCCCAGCAGGGTTCCCATGTCAATGCCTTGCGCCTTGCCTACCTGAAGCACGACGCGCACCACTTCACCATGGACCATCCGGGGAAGGACACCGATCGTCTGCGCAACGCTGGTGTCGAGACCGCGCTCATCATGGGAAGCAATGGGTTCGCCCAACTGGGCAACCAGTGCGACAGCGGGCCCATGGCCCCTTACGCTCTGCTCGCCGCGGACGCTCTGCTGGTTGAAGGCTACAAGGCAAGTGGGCTTCCGCGCATCATGGTCCTCGACAAGGACCTGGCTATCCTCGATGACCCGGCGTGGTTGGAAGCGCCGCCCGTGGCCGTCGTGTATCCCTTTCCTCCGAACGAAGCGGACGAGATCAAAGCTCGTGCGCTCGTTCAGTACCGGCTCGGTGAATTGCCATGGTTTGGCCGCAACGACATCGCGGCCATCGCGGAATTCGTGCGCAAGCTCTGGGACGACCGTCGCCCTCCGCTGCGCGGCCTGGTTCTGACTGGTGGGCTCTCCACCCGCATGGGCAGGGACAAGGCGCTCGTGGACTATCACGGGTGCACGCAGCTCGAGTACAGCGTCCGCCTCCTTTCTCGGTACTGCTCCGAGGTCGTGGTCTCTTGCCGGCCGGACCAGCGGGGGGAATCCGTGCGCGGCGGATACCCGACCCTGGTCGATCGATTCTTGGACATGGGCCCGACGGGCGGGATCTTAAGCGCCCTGGCCAGCGACGAAACCGGTGGGCAAGCCTGGCTGGTCCTGGCCTGCGACTTGCCGCGCGTGGATGGGGAAGTCCTGGGTCGGTTGCTCGCGGCTCGCAACCCGTTCCGCTTCGCAACCGCCTTTCGCGGCACCGACGGCTTTCCCGAACCCCTGTGCGCCATCTGGGAACCCAAGTCCTACCCTCGGTTGCTGCAGTTTGTCGGCATGGGCCACACTTGCCCGCGCAAGTGCCTGATCAACTCGCCGGTGACACTCATCGACCCTCCCAGCCCGGTCGTTCTGGAAAACGGCAACGACCCGCAAGACTTTCGCAGGATCCAGGATGATCTCCACCTCGGAAGCTGATCGACTCATCGACGAGGCCTTTGCAAGCCACCACAAGGCCCGGCTACCCACGCAGGCCCCGGTGGCACTGTCCATTGGCTGCCTCCTGGCTCGCGACGTTTTCGCCGACGCAGATCAGCCGCCCTTCGACCGCGTTGCGATGGACGGCATCGCCATCAAGCTCGGCGACGGTGCCGGCGATGTCAACGGTGTCAGATCAACCGCTGCACGCACGAATTTTCACATCGATGGCAGGCTTCCCGCGGGCGTGGCCATGCCCGAGGGTCTTGCTCGGCCTCTGCCAGGAAACGCCATCGAGGTCATGACCGGCGCTGCGCTGCCATCGCCATGGAATGCGGTCGTGCCCTGGGAGGATCTGGAGCCCGGTGGCGACGGCACGCAAAGGCGGTTGCGCGCGGGCGCCCGACTTTTGTGCGGCATGAACATCCACAAGCGCGCCAGCGACTACCGCAAGGGCGACTTGCTGATCGCTTCAGGAACGCGCATCAGCGCGCCCCACGTTCACATCCTGGCCAGCGTGGGATGCGCCGTAGTTCCCATCGTCCCATTCCCGCGCATCTCGCTGGTTGCGACGGGGGACGAGCTCGTCGCGGTGAACGCCGCACCGGCGCCGTGGCAGATCCGCACGTCGAACATGGTGGCCCTGGAAGCTTGTCTGCGCCGCGCCGGGTTTTCCGTCGGGAACGTCACGCACCTGCCCGATCGGGAAGAGTCTTTGCGCAGCGGTTTGGCCGACGCCCTGGCGACGAGCGACGTGCTTTTGCTCAGCGGCGGCGTATCGAAAGGAAGCAAGGACTTCGTCCCGATGGTGTTGTCGTCCTTGGGGTGCACGCGCGTCTTTCACGGCATCGCTCAGAAACCGGGAAAACCCCTGTGGTTCGGGGTGTCGCCCCAGGGCGGGATGATCTTCGCGCTGCCGGGAAATCCCGTGTCCTCGTTGGTGTGCTTTGTTCGCTACGTGCTGCCGCGACTGCGCGCGTGGGGAGAAACAGGGCCTGCAGGCCAATCTCCTGCGGGCGCTCTCACGCTGCCGTTGGCCGAGCGCGCGGAGGTCAAGCCCGACTGTGCGCTGTTCTTGCCCGCCACGGTCGAGCTCCGGCCCGACGGAATCCAAGCGGCGAGGCTGCGCGAGAGCAAAGGCTCGGGCAACTTCGCCGGGCTGCTTCCTTCCGACGGAATCGCCGAGCTTTTGCCGGGAAGAACAATCCTGCCCGAGGGCGCGCCCATACGCTTTTTTCCATGGCCTTGAGCACCGGAGAGACACCATGAAGATTCGCGTCGGCTACTACGCAATCCTGCGCGAGCAGCGCGGGCTGGAGCAAGAAACCCTGGCGGTGGAAAGCGCAGACCTGCGCCAGCTCTATCGCGACCTCGCACGCAGGCATGGGTTCTCGCTCGACGAGAAACACGTGCGCCCCGCGGTCAACGACGCGTTCAGCGCATGGGATCGCCGGCTGGCCGACGGTGATTTCGTCGTGTTCGTGCCGCCGGTTGCGGGAGGCTGACGTGGCCGAAGCCCTGTTTGTCCTGTCCCCCAATCCGTTGCTGGACCGACCGCCGTTCGTGCTGCCTGTGAGCGTGGGCGCTATCGTTTGTTTCGAAGGCGTCGTGCGCGACAACAACGAAGGCAAGTCCGTCCTCCGGCTCGAATACTCGGCCTACGCGGAGCTGGCCGAGCGCGAAGGCGCGCGCATCGTGCACGATGCGGTCGGCCGATTCGGATTGTCAGCCGCCGCGTGCATCCACCGGATCGGCGTGCTCGAGCCGGGCGAAGTTGCTGTTCGCGCCTGGGCCGCCGCCGCCCACCGAGGCGAGGCGTTCGCTGCCTGCGCATTCATCATCGACGGAGTGAAGGCGAGCGTCCCCATCTGGAAGAGGGAGGACTACCGCGATGGCGAGCGAGCCTGGGTGGGTTGCGAATGCTGACCGCAGAAGAGTTGCACCGTTACCAGCGGCATTTGTCCCTGCCCGGATTTGGCCGGGCCGCGCAGGAGCGGCTCAAGGCAGGCAAAGTTCTTGTGGTGGGCGCGGGCGGCCTCGGCTGTCCGGCTTTGCTCTATCTCGCAGCGGCCGGGGTGGGGCGGATCGTGGTAGTGGACTTTGACAGGGTCGAGACCAGCAATTTGCAGCGCCAGGTCCTGTACGCCGAGGAGGACGTCGGCAAGCCCAAGGCGGAAGCCGCGGCCAAGCGGCTGCGCGCACTGAATTCGTTGGTAGACGTCGTTGCCGTGGCCGAGCGTTTCGGTCGAAATAACGCCCTGGATCTGGTTGGCGCCAGCGATGTGGTCATCGACGCTTCCGACAACTTTGCCACCCGCTACCTGGTCAATGATGCGTGCGTGATGGCGGATCGGCCATTCGCCTACGGGGCGGTTCAGGGCTGCGACGGCCAACTGAGTGTGTTCAACTGGCGCGCCGGTCCGACCTACCGTTGCCTGTTTCCGTCGCCGCCACCGGCCGGCCAGGCGCCGAACTGCGCACAGGCCGGCGTGATCGGATTCCTGCCAGGCATCGTGGGAACGCTGCAAGCCGGAGAAGCCATCAAGATTCTCTCCGGGGTCGGCGAGCCGCTCGCGGGTAAATTGCTGTTGTGGAACGCGCTCACCATGAACGTACAAACCGTGCGTCTGGCCGTGGATTCGAACAGCCGGCCCATCCGGGAGCTTCCGACGGACATGGAGCCCGCGACCTGCTCAGGCGAGAGTTGGGAGATCGCCGGTGCGGAGTTGCGAGAATTGCTGCGCGTAGGCTCGGTGCAGCTTCTCGACGTGCGCGAGGCCTGGGAGCGAGCCGAGGACGCGATCCTTCCGTCCCTACACATTCCCCTCGGGCTGCTCGAAGACGTCTCGTCGAGTCGCCAGCTTGCCGGTTTGCGAGCCGATCTGCCGACCGTGGTCTACTGTGCGGCAGGCGTGCGCAGCCTCGCCGCTGTGTCCATCTTGCGCAAGCGCTGCGGTCTTTCCGCCGCCAAGAGTCTGCGCGGCGGAATTCACGCCTGGCGCGCGACTGAATGAGGCTGTCATTCGCTGGTTGAATCCCTGCTTGGCATCACCTCCCTAGCCAGGACACGAACCGACGGTCTGGCAGGTTCCTGCGGTGCACGAAAGCAACTCGGCACACGGATGATCGTTGTCGCACGGGTCGCCGAGCCCGCCCGCCAGGGCGCATTTCCCGGTGGATGAGACACACTTGGCGGGGGCAAGGCATGGCGGCAGGCTGCTCGACGAGCTCCCGTCGCCGCACGCCTGGCCCACGCCGGCGCGCGGGGCGCAGACCTGATCGCTCGGCCTGCAGTACGAGGCGTCGTCGCAGGTGGCGCCGATCCCGCAAGTCCCCTTGGGCACGCAGGTTCCGCCGCCACTGCTGTTGGAGCAAACCATGCCCTTGCCGCAGACGACAGCTCCACCCATCGCCAGGTGTGCGCAGGGCTCGCCGAGCCCCGGCAGGCGAGAGCAGATTCCACAGTTGTTGCAGGACTGGGACGCATCGGTCGCGCAAAGCAGGTCGCCCGCACAGCCGATGACTGGCGATGCGAACAATTTGCACGGCTGTCCTTCGGGCGCGTACACGACGGTGCTTGCATCCTCGCAGATGAAAGCGTTGCGATTGCAGAAGGCGCCTTGCTCGCAAGCGGCCCCGTTGCAAGATCCACCAATCGGCGAGGTGGGGTCGCATTGCACGCACTGGTTTCCGCTGCCCCTGCACTGGGAGCCTTGGCACTGGCTGCCGTAGGCGCACGGGCTATTCGCCGGGCGGTCACCTCGGGCGAGGCAAGGCGGCACGATACCGAGGAGAATATCGGTACAGCTCTGGGCGGCCAGCGCCGGCAGACAGTCGGTGACCTCGGCGACGGTTCGATTGGAGTCTGCGCTGAAGTAGTAGTCTGGGCAGATGTTGGCGAAGCGGAGGCAAATATCCCCAGCCAGATCGACTGTGCCCTGCACGCCCGAGCAGACCGCACGTCGCTCGCATTGAACTCGGATGGAGGCCTGGCAGGCCTCGGTCGGAGTCATGGGACCTGCGGGGGTCTCGGCGTTCTTCGTGTCCGGGGCTGAGCCATCGGCGCGACCGCCGCCCGAACCTCCCGATCCGACGGAGCCAGCGTCGCCTCTTCCGCCCGATCCGCCTGCGGTCGGGGCGCGCTGAGCATCTCCAGCGGCGTCGGCGGCGGTGCTTGTGCTCTGGTGGCAGGCCGGCTCAGCCAACAAGGCGAAACTCGAATAGGCGGTCACGAAGGCTAGAGCGCTGGTTTTCATCATGCGCAGGCTATCCCCGATGACCCGACGGTTCAAGATTGTGGGCCGTTGTCGCATGCGGCGCCCGGAGAACCCGGTGCAGAGGCAAGGCATCCAAACGCAACCCGGAAATTCTGATGGGCTTTTCTAGACAATCATGTGGATAGTCAAACTCGCGTTACGTCGTCCCTACACCATCGCGGTGATGGCGCTGCTGCTCATCGTGATGGGAATCTTGTCGACGACCCGCATGGTGGTCGACATCTTCCCCGCCATCGATATTCCGGTGGTTGCGGTGGTGTGGAACTACCCCGGTCTTTCGGCCGAGGACATGGAGAGGCGGGTGGTGCTCATCTCCGAGCGTGCGTACTCGAGCACGGTGGACGGCATCCAGCGTATCGAGTCGCAATCCATCCCGGGCATCGGCCTGCTAAAGATCTACTTCCAGCCCGACGCAGACATCGGCGGCGCCATTGCGCAGATCAGCTCGGTTTCCAGCACCATCCTGCGCATCACCCCGCCGGGGATGCAACCGCCCAACGTCATTCGCTTCAACGCCTCCAATCTGCCGGTGGCGCAGCTGACCATGTCCAGTGCCGTGTTGCCGGAACAACAAATCTTCGACTACGGTCTGAACTTCATCCGGGTGCGCCTGTTCACGATTCCGGGCCTGTCCACGCCGGCACCGTTCGGGGGCAAGCAGCGCCAGATCAACGTGGACATCGATCCGCGCTTGCTGACCGCGCGCGGACTGTCGCCCGCGGATGTGGTGAACGCGCTACAGGCCTCGAACGTGATTTTGCCCGCTGGCACCGCGCGCATCGGCAGCCGCGAATACAATGTGCTCACCAACGGCAGCCCGCGGGCGGTGTCCGAGTTCGACGCCATCCCGGTCAAGGTTGCGGACGGCACGCCGGTGCTGCTGGGCGACGTCGCGCGCATCAGCGACGGCTTCGCGGACCAGACCAATGTCGTGCGGGTGGACGGACGGCGGGCCAGCTACCTGGCAATCTTGCGCCACGCCCAAGCGTCCACGCTGGCGGTGGTCGACGCCGTCAAGGAGGCTCTTCCGGACATCAAGGCCGCAGCGCCCGACGGGCTCGACCTGAAGATCAATTTCGACCAGTCGCTGTTCGTGCGCGGAGCAATCTGGAGCGTGCTGCGTGAGGCCCTCATTTCGTCGCTGCTGGTCTCTGTGATGATGGGCGCATTTCTCGGCAGCTGGCGCAGTATGGTGGTGGTGTGCACGTCCATCCCGCTCGCCATCTTCGCGGCGGTGATCGGACTCAAGCTGTTTGGCCACACCATCAACATCATGACTTTGGGTGGCCTGGCCCTGGCCATTGGAATGTTGGTCGACGACGCCACCGTCGAGGTGGAGAACATCCACCGCAATCGCTCCATGGGCAAGCCACTCACCGTGGCCATTCTCGACGGTGCCTCGCAGATCGCGGTGCCCGCCATCGTGGCCACGCTCTCCATCTGCATCGTATTTTTTCCGGTGGTCCTTCTGGTAGGCCCGGCGCGTTTCTTGTTCACACCGCTGGCGCTGGCGGTGGTGCTGTCGATGCTGGCATCCTATCTGCTCTCCCGCACCCTGGTGCCCACCCTGTCGCGCATGCTCATGAGCAGCGAGACGCATGCTCCGGAAGCAACCGCGAAACAGATGCACTCCGAGACGCCGCCGCCAAGCGGATGGAGGCACTTGGCGGCGCGCTTGAACGACGCCCGTGAGAGGGGCTTTGCACGATTTCAAGACTTCTACGCACGTATCCTCGCACGCGTGCTCAAGCACCGTACCTTCACCCTGCTGGCGGGCGGAGCCTTCATGCTGGTGAGCTTGGCGCTCGCCCCCATGGTGGGCCTGGATTTCTTTCCCCAGGTGGATGCGGGCCTGATGAAGCTGCACTTCCGCGCCCCGGTGGGCACACGCATCGAAGAGACCGAGAAGATGGTGAGCACGCTGGAAGCCCGCATCCGCGAGATCATCCCGCCCGCCGAGCTCGAAGCCCTCAATGCCATGATCGGTATCCCGATCTCGTACAACCTGGCCTTCGTGCAGACCGACAACATCGGCTCCATGGACGCCGAGATACGCGTGTCGCTCAAGCCCAATCATCAGCCCACGCTGCGCTACATGCGCCGTATTCGCGAGGCCGTCGCCGAGGATCTGCCGGGCTCGATTGCCTACTTTCAGCCCGCCGACATCGTCAGCCAGGTTTTGAACTTCGGCGTCTCGGCGCCTATCGACGTTCAGATCGAGGCGGCGGATTTCAACAAGTCGTTGCCCCTCGCCAGGCGCCTGCAACGCGAGATCGCGCTGGTGCCGGGAACGGCCGACGTGCACCTCACCCAGGTGCTCGACTATCCCGGGCTGCTGGTGAACGTCGATCGCCAGCGCGCCGCTTACGTCGGCGTGACCGAGCGCGATGTCTCGAACAGCCTACTCACGTCGCTCTCGTCGAGCAGCTTGGTGGCGCCGTCCTACTTCCTCAACCCACTCAACAACGTGAATTACTCCGTGGTGGTGAAAACACCCCTGCCCAAGGTGGCCACGGTCGCGGATCTCATGACCACGCCCGTGACGCCTGGAGGCTCAGGCGCCGTCCTACAGACCGCGGGAACCCTCGCGCCCTCGGCCGAGCAGGAGGCGCCCACGGTGATGCTTTCCGGGGTCGCAAACCTGCAGCCCACCGCCACGCCCAACCAGATCACGCACTTCACGGTGCAGCGGGTGCTCGATGTGGCGGCCAACACCGAGGGGCGGGACCTCGGCGGCGTGGTGCGCGACATCGAGGCCAAGATCGCGGGACTCGGCAAGCTGCCCCCGGGCGTGAAGATCAGAATCTTGGGCCAGAACGAGGTGATGAGTGAGTCCTTCCGCAGTCTCGGGCTCGGCCTCATTCTCGCCACGCTACTCGTCTATTTCCTGATGGTGGTGCTGTTTCAGTCTTGGCTGGACCCTCTCATCATCATGGTCGCCATTCCGGGCGCCTTCAGCGGCATCTTGTGGATGCTGGCACTCACCCACACAACCCTCAACGTCGAATCCTTCATGGGGACTATCATGTCGGTCGGTATCGCCGTAGCAAACTCCATCCTCGTGGTGTCATTCGCCAACGACTATCGCACCGAGGACAAGGGCAGCAGCCCGTCGGACGCAGCCCTGGAAGCAGGCAAGACGCGCCTGCGTCCGGTGATCATGACCGCCTTGGCCATGATCATCGGCATGATTCCGATGGCCCTCGGCTTGGGCGAGGCGGGCGAGCAGAATGCGCCCCTCGGTCGGGCGGTCATCGGAGGCCTGCTGGTGGCCACCTTCATCACCCTATTGCTGGTGCCCGCGGTCTACGCCACCCTTCGCCGGAAGATGCCGACCCGGCACTTGCTGGAAGCCCGGTTCCAGACCGAGGCCCGTGGCGAGCGGTGGACGCCGCCGGAAGAAGCTGCGGCCCTGGCGCTGGCCAGCACGGAGGTGTCGCCATGAGCGCTCGTTGGGCAGCTCGCCGGTTCTACTTCACCGTGCTCCTGGGGCTCGCCGCCTCGGCGTCGGTGGTGATCCTGCTCGCCGATCGGCGCTCGGCCGCAGGTCGCGCCGAGCGCGCCGCTCGCGTCGAGGCCCACAAGGCGGGGCCGCGTGTGTTGGTTTCTGCTGCCACGAGCTCGCCCACGGTCCGGACGCTGCGCTTGCAAGGCGAGACCCACCCCTTTGCCAGCGTCACGATGTACGGCAAGGTGGCCGGATATCTGGGCGAGGTGCGCGTGGACAAGGGAGATCAAGTGAGGGCTGGCCAGCTCCTGGCCACCATCGTGTCTCCCGAGTTGGATCAGCAAGTGACCGCTGCGCGGGCCGACGCGCGGAACAAGCGACGCCAGGCTCACCGGATGCAGTCTCTGGCGGGACCAGGCGTGGTCTCGACTCAAGACGTGGACAGTGCGACTGCAAGCGCTGACGTCGCCGAGGCTCAGGAGGCGGCCTTGCGCACCCAGGATGCCTATCGTACGCTGCGAGCGCCGTTCGCGGGCACTGTGACCGCGCGCTTTGCCGATTCTGGCGCGCTCATTCAAAGCGCGGCCGGTGCTCAAGCGGGCGCGCTGCCGGTGGTGACCATCGCCAACACCAAGCGTCTACGCATCTACGTGTATCTCGACCAGGCCAGCGCTGCCTTCGTGAAGGTCGGGGATGCAGCCGACGTGCGCGTGGCCGAGCGCCCGGGCTGGGCGCGACCCGCAAAGGTCGCGCGCCTGTCCGGCGAATTGACGCCGCGGACGCGCACCATGCTGACCGAGATCGACGTGGACAATGCGGACGGCGCATTGCTGCCGGGCAGTTTTGTCGAGGTAGAAATCAAAATTCAGATGCCGAGCCTGGTGCAGATCCCAGCCGAGGCCCTGGTCACGCGTGGAACGCAAACCCTTGCGACAGTCGTCGATGACAACGGTCGTTTGCACTTCCGTCCGGTGCGTTTGGCCGACCACGACGGAGAATTCGCACGCGTGCTCGACGGCATCCAACCCGGCGACATGTTGGCCCTTAACGTCGGCGAAACCGTGGACGATGGTTCCCTGGTGCAGCCCGTACGGCGCTCGGACAAGCGGGCTGCCGCGAAGTAGGAGCAGACCGCCAGTCTTTCGCGAACGACAGGCTGAAAGACTAGGAGCCTGTCGCGGTAACCGCTCCGCGTCGCGTGGCGGGCGGAGNNCCACGCTCGGTCCGGGTTACCGCGCCAGGCTCCTAGGGATGAAGGATCTGGTCGATGGCCTTGGCCATCTGGTCGAGTTCCTTTTGCGCTTCGGCCTGGTTGTATCCTCCCGGCGCTTTTCCCGTGGACCAGACGGCGTTTAGCCCGTCCCGCAACACCGTCTCGATGTCGCCCCATCCAACAATGGACGGGTACGACCTGCCGAATTGAATCTGTTTGACGAATGCCGCGCGGATCGGATCGAGCTTCGGGCGCAACTGATCGGGCCGGGCCACGGCGGCTGGCAGGAGTCCGGTCCGCGCCGAGTTCCCGACCTGGGCCGCTTCGCCGGAAAGGAATTTGAGCAGAGCGACGGCTTCATCCTGGTGCTTGGACGATTCGAAAACACCGAGCGCGCTGCCCCCCAAGAAGGTGAAACGCCCCTTGGGCCCGGCGGGCAGCGCCGCGATGCCGAACCGATCCTGGGATAGAGCCTGCGTCGGGAAGGCGATGGTGGTCGCGACGTCTCCTTTGCGAAGCATCTCCGCGACTTCATCCGTGTCGGCTCGGTCCGCTTCCGGCGACACGAGGCCATCTCGATAGAGCCCGATGTAGTAGTCGATTCCTTCCAGGGTTTCCTTCGAGTTGATGCCGGGTTCCTTTTCATTGAGCGCGACGAACCCTCCACCAGCGCCCCAAATCCACCACGACAGATTGTGGATGATGTTCCAGTTGGACATCGGGATCCCGAGCGGCTGGACAAACTTGCCCTTCACCTTGACCGTTTTCAATTTCTTCAGGGCCGCCTTGAAGGTATCCCAGGTCGCGAAGTCCTTGCTTGGATTGACGCCGGCCTTGGCACAAAGCGACTTGTTGTAGTACAGGGCGCGGGTGTCGACGATCCAGGGCATCGCGAAGCGCTTCTCCCCACGCTTGGGATCGCCTTCGATCCGCGTGGTAGCCAGGACTTGCGGTGGAAACGATTTTTCGTCGTACTTGTCCGTGAGATCGAGAAGCCTGCCGGTGGCTGCGATGGTGGCAACCCAGGTCGTTCCAAGCTGTGTGAGACCTGGGGTGGGTCCGCCGCTGACCGCTTCTTGGATCTTCCCCAAAGCTTCCCCCCATGGAATGACGGTCGCCTCGACCTTCAGCTGCGGATTGGCGTCTGTGAAGGGACGAATCAGATCCATGAAGTCCACATGGCTGTCACCAGGTCCATTGGGCATGATCCAGATCCGCAGCGTGACCGGCTGGACTTCTTGGGTTTTGCCTGCAGCGTTGGTGTTTCTACAGGAGAATGCCGCGATGATACCAAGGCCAAGCAACCCGATAATCTTCGCTACTCGGGACATGGAACCTCCTCGATTTCCCCGATTATACTCCTGTCCCGAATGCGACCGCGTAGAAGTGACCAGGGCGGTCGCCAGAGCAGCCCGCTGCGAAGCTTAGGCGCGGGGCGCCAGCTCAACTTGCTCTCGCACGCTGGGCGCCTCGGCGATTCCTGAGACGAACACGGGCACGTCCCGCCATCCCTCGTGCACGGCCGGCGGATCGGGAGTGCGTTCCACCAATCGGTCGGGCTTGGGCGGTCCGAGGGTCTGGGTCGGTCCCAGCCCTGCACATATACGACCGACGCCGATGTCAACGCTCTTTGCCACAAACTCCGACTCAAGCCCACATCCATAGCCACCGATGGGGTGATGCCTCGGGAGTCCATGAAAAACAAGGTTGGTGTGTTCGTCTGTGAGTGCGGACCGAACATCGCGGAGGCGATGGATGTCCCGGCGGTGGTCGAGCACGCGGCGAAATTGCCCGGCGTGGCAGTCGCCAAGCAACACCGGCTGCTGTGTTCGGAGGAAGGCTGCGCCTTCATCGGCCAGGCTATCCAAGACCAGGGCCTCACCCACGTGGTGGTGGCGGCGTGCTCGCCCCGTGAGCACGAAAAGACCTTTCGCAAGGCCTGCGCGGCAGCCGGGCTAAATCCGTATCACCTTCAAGTCGCCAACCTTCGCGAGCAGGTGGCGTGGGTGATCAAGGACAAGGCGCAGGCCACCGGCCTCGCCGCGTCGCTCGTCTCGGCCGCCACGGCCCGCGTGAGAAAGCACAGGCCGTTGCACGAGCGCGAGCTGGCGGTGGAAGCCGACGTGTTGGTGGTCGGTGCTGGCGTGGCGGGCCTGACCGCGGCGGCCACGTTGGTGCAGAAACAGCGGCGCGTGTTCGTCGTGGAAAAGCAAGCCGCGGTGGGCGGCAAAATGGTCCGTTACGGCGAGCTTGGGCCGCGCCTTGAGTGTTCGCCTTGCATTTTGCAGCCACTGATTGATTCGGTGCTGAACCACGAGCGCATTCGTGTCTTCACCCACGCGCAGATCGAAAAGGTGGTCGGCGACTACGGCAACTTCACGGTCACGGTTCGCAAGCGCGCGCGCTACGTGGATGCGGCGGCTTGCATCGGATGCGACGCGTGCCTGGAACCGTGCCCGGTCAAGGTCGACGTCGGGGAGCACGGCCTGGGCGAACAGCGCACCGCCATGTATCACCCTTGGAAGGGTGGCTTGCCGAACCTTCCGCTCATCGACGCCGACCAGTGCTTGCGCTTTTCCGGCCAGGACTGCCGAATCTGCGAGCAGGCTTGTGCCTTCGGTGCCATCAAGTACGACGACGCAGACGCGCTCGAGGACTTGCACGTGGGCGCGGTGGTGCTCGCCACCGGCTTTTCCCTGTTCGATGCTCGGAAAGCGCCGCACCTGGGCTATGGCCGCTTCGCCGAGGTCTACACCAGCTTCGATATGGAGCTCATGCTCTCGAAGAACGGCTACACCGAGGGCGACGTACGCTGTAAGGACGGTCGCAAGCCGAAGCACGTGGCCATTCTCCACTGCGTCGGATCGCGCACGCCGGCTTTCAACGACTACTGCTCGAACGTCTGCTGCCAAGTCGGCGTGAAGCTGGCGTGCTTGATTCGCCATCAATCGCCGGACACGCAGGTCACCGAAATCTACTCCGAGATGTGCATCGGCGACAAAGACGGCCAGGCCCTGCTGCGCAAGGTGCAGGCGGATCCGGGCGTGACCTTGCTGCGCCTGCAATCGCTCGACCATCTGCGTGTGGAACAACAAGGGATGTCACTGCACGTGCGCGGCCCAGGCGCCGAGTCCCTGGCAGAGTTCGACATGGTGGTGTTGATGGTGGGGATGGAAGGCGCAGGGCAAGCGATGGTCGCGCCCTTCGATGTCTCGGTGGACCGGCATGGCTTCTACGCAGAGGCGCACGGCAAGCTGGATCCCGCCGGAACGACCACCGCGGGCGTGATGGTGGCCGGCGCCTCGACCTGGCCAACCAACGTGGAGGGCGCCGTGGCGCGCGCCCAGGCCGCTGCCGGGAAGATCCTGGGACGCCTGGTGCCCGGTGAAACCTTGGTGATCGATCCGCAGGTTGCCGAGGTCGACCAAGACCACTGTTCCGGCTGCAAGCAATGTCTGGCCTTGTGCCCCTATCACGCGATTGGCCTGGGCCAGTCAGGCGAAGGCAAGCGCCCGACTGCTTTCATCACCGACACGCTCTGCAAGGGCTGCGGCACATGTGTCGCAGCGTGCCCGTCGCAGGCCATCGTCGCCCACCACTTCACCGACGGACAATTGAGCGCCGAGCTCACTGCCTTGTTGAGGACGCCATGACCGCGCCCGCTTTCGAACCAAAGATCATCGCGTTTCTGTGCAATTGGTGCTCGTACTCGGGCGCGGACGCCGCGGGTCGGGCCGAGAAGGATCTGTCGCCCACCATCAGGATCGTCCGGGTGATGTGCTCGGGGCGGGTGGATCCGCAGCTGGTGGTCACCGCCTTCCGCGAGGGCGCCGACGGTGTGTTGGTGCTGGGCTGTCACCCGGGGGATTGCCACTACAAGACCGGAAACTACAAAGCCCTGCGCCGAATGACCTTGCTGCGCCGGATGCTGGCCCAGATGGGCGTCGACGAGGACCGCTTGCGGCTGGATTGGGTGTCGGCCAGCGAGGCGGATCGCTTTGCCCAGGTTACGCTGGCCATGGTCGAACGCATTCGCGCGCTTGGTCCGCTCGTCCATTCCGACGAGCGCACCGGCCAGACGGTGGCGCCATGAGCAAACCAAAGATTGGCCTGTACTGGTGCGCGGGGTGTGGCGGCTGCGAGGAATCGGTGGTGGATCTGGCCGAGCACCTGCTCGACGTGACCAGCGCTGTCGACATTGTGTTCTGGCCGGTCGCCATGGATTTTAAGCTCAGCGACGTGGAAGCGTTGCCCGACGCCGAAATGGCGGCGGTCCTCATCAACGGCGCCATTCGCACCGACGAGCAAGCGCGGGTGGCCAAGCTGCTTCGCCGCAAGTCCAAGCTGGTCATCGCCCACGGCGCCTGCGCGCACATGGGCGGCGTGGTCGGCCTGGGCAATTTCTCGTCGCGAGAAGCGCTGCTGGCTCGGGCCTACGAGCAGGTGGAAACCCTGGTGCCTGGCCAGGTACCGCGCGCTGCAAGCACGGTCAACGGACACCACCTGGAACTGCCGACCTTGCTACCCCGCGCGCATTCCTTGGACCAGGTCATCGCCGTGGACTACACCTTGCCCGGCTGTCCGCCAGCGCCGGACAATCTGCTCGCCGCCGTGTCGGCCCTCCTGGCGGGAACGCTGCCGCCCAGAGGGACGGTGCTTGGCGATCCCCTCGCGCTGTGTGCGTCCTGCGTGCGACGGGACAGCAAACCCGACCAAGTGGACGTCCGCGCCTGGAAGCGTCCGCACGAGTTGGAGCTGTCGCAAGACACCTGCCTTCTGACCCAGGGCGTGCTGTGTTTGGGGCCAGCCACGCGCGGCGGGTGCGGCGGACGTTGCATTGGCGGCAACATGCCGTGCACTGGCTGCTACGGTCCACCCGATCGGGTGATGGAGCAGGGGATGAAGGCCGCATCCATGGTAGCCAGCATGTCGAACGCCGACACCGCCGACGATGCTGCCGCCTACCTAGCCTCGATTCGCGACCCCGCCGGGGTCTTCTATCGGTACAGCTTGGCGACCTCCGTGCTTCGGGGTCAGAACAAAAAGGACCTGCCGTGAGCCAGCGCATCGTCATCGATCCCGTCACCCGACTGGAAGGTCATGGGCGCATCGACATCCTTCTCGACGACGCGGGCGCGGTGGAAGCCGCCTACTTCACCGTGCCCGAGTTCCGCGGCTTTGAGAAATTCTGCGAAGGCCGCCAGGTCGAGCAGATGCCCACCCTCACGCAAAAAATCTGCGGCGTCTGCCCGATGGCGCATCACATGGCCGCGACCAAGGCCCTCGACGCCGTGTACGACGTCGCGCCGCCAGTGGCGGCACACAAGATCCGCGAGCTTGCCTATTGCGCCTTCATGGCCGAGGACCACCTGCTGCACTTCTATGTGCTGGGCGGACCCGATTTCATCGTTGGCCCCGACGCGCCGAAGGCCGAGCGCAACGTGCTTGGGGTGATTGGCAAGGCAGGCCTGGAAACCGGGCGCGCGGTCATTGCCATGCGAAAAAAACTGCGAACACTGGTGGGCGCCATCACCGGTAGCTCGCTTTCCCCTGTCTTCGGCTTGCCAGGCGGCATTTCCAAGCCACTGTCGAAGGCCGACGTGGAAATGGCCAAGGTCGTGGGACGCGAGGCTGTCGCGTTCGCGCAGTTCTCGCTGAAGCTGTTCGACGATATCGTGCTTTCCAACCAGGCCTATGTCGACCTCATCAAGGGCGACACCTACCACCTGCGCACGCACTACATGGGCATGGTGGACGGCGAGGGCCGCGTGAATTTCTACGACGGCAAGCTGCGCATCGTGGATCCCGACGGCAAGCCGTTCACAGACTTCGAGGGCAAGGACTACGCCTCCGTGCTTGCCGAAACAGGACTGTCCTACAGCTACGCCAAGATGTTGTTCTTGAAGGCCATCGGTTTCAAGGGACTGGTGGACGGTCCACAAAGTGGAATCTATCGGGTCGCGCCGCTCGCGCGCCTGAACGCGGCCGTGGGCATGGCCACGCCGCGCGCGCAAGCCGAGTACGAACGCATGTATGCGACGCTCGGCGGAAAGCCCGTGCACCACACCCTGGCATATCACTGGGCACGCCTCATCGAAGTGCTCTACGCCTGCGAGCGCGTGGTCGAGCTGGCGGATGATCCGGACATTCTCGATCCATCGGTGCGAACCTTTCCCACCGCCAAGCCGACGGAAGGTGTGGGCGTTTGCGAGGCGCCGCGCGGAACCCTGATTCACCACTACCACACCGACGGGGACGGCATCGTCACCAAGGTGAACTTGCTTGTCGCCACGCAGAACAACGCCGCTGCCATCAACCTGTCCATCACCAAGGCCGCGCAGTCGCTCATCCAGAAGGGCGTCGCCATCACCGACGGACTGCTCAACAAGATCGAGATGGCGTTTCGCGCCTACGACCCGTGCTTCGCGTGTACCACCCATTCGCTGCCCGGCGAGATGCCGCTGATCGCGAGACTGATTGGCCCCGACGGTAAGGTGCGCGAGGAGCTTCGCCGAGATTAGCATGGCATCGATCCTAGTGATTGGATTCGGCAACACTTTGCGCGGCGACGATGGCGTGGGCGTGTTGGCCGTTCGTGCCTTGCGTGACACCGGCCAGTTCGGGCCGCAGGTGACGTTCCTCGAGATGGAAGCTGCCCTGGTGAACCTGCTCGACCACCTTGACGGGGTGGTTCGACTGGTGGTGGTGGATTCGCTCCAAAGTCCCGGCGGCACCCCCGGACAGATGCGCCGCATGGGCTTGGCCGAGCTCGACGCCGCCGGTGGTCAGGCTGTCTCGCCCCACCAACTGGGCCTTCACCGGGTTCTGGACTTGGCGCAAACCCTGGGCTTTTCCCGAGCGCAAGAGGTGACGATTTGTGCACTCGAGATCGAGCCCCCGCCCGATTTTTCCGACCGGCTGACAACGCCGACCGAGAGAAGGATGCCCGAGTTTCTGGACCTGGTCACCACCGTCATTCACCGAGAGACCGCAGGAGGAAGAGCCGATGGCAACGACGAAATTGATTCTAACCGGACTCAAGTGCCCGCAGCCCGCGATGAAGATCGCGAGCATCATCATGTCGCTCAAGCCAGGCGACATGATCGAAGCGGACGCGGATTGTTCCACCTTTGAAGCTGATATTCGCGGCGTTTGCGCTCGGTGGAAGAAGACGATCCTGAGCGTCAAGGTGAGCGGTTCGGTCAAGACCGTGATGATCCAGATCTAGACCCCTTCATGTGCCCCCACGAAGGGGTCTCGAGGGTAGCTGGGGCATTGGACCGATTATCGGCGGCTCTGCGGCAGGCCGATGTACACCTGCCCGAGCGCGGTGGGTGAGCCGTCGGCGTTGATGAGCTTGGCGTTCGGAATCGGATCGGCGCTGAAACACGAATCGACGGACACGCGGGATCTTGGCAGAATGCTTCCACGATGAATCCCTTGGTACGCGTATTTGGCACCTCGCTGGCGACCCTGGGCGCAGGGCTTTCCCTGGTCGCGGGCTGTGGGCGCACCGGGCTCTTCGAGCCGAACGTCGATGCCGGTTGGCCCGCGTACCCGACCGGCACCAGGGATGCCAGTGTGGCCGATCTGGCTGTGGCTGGTCGCGATGGCGGCGTCAGCGTCGAGGCGCAAACGCCTTCCACGTCGTGTGCTCCCAAGGTGCCCTGGTCCTGCATTCCGGGACCGAAGGCGGCGACGAGCCTGGCGCTGCTCGATGACCTCGGTACCGCTTTCGACATTCTCTCCTTCGGCGACCGCGTGATCGTGAACGGCGTGCTGGCCGGGACGACAGGCGAGCAACCGCAAGGGCGCTTCGAGATTGTCTCCGTCGCAAACCGCACGCTGACCCGACGTGATGTCCAGGACGGCGTTCCCGGATTGGACATGAAGGCAGCCGGGCCTGCGGTTGTCCATCGGCTGGGAAGCCCCATGAAAACGGCGGATGGCAGCTGGCAAGTTACCTACGACAAGATCATCCGATGGGATCTGGAGACCGACCAAGCTCTGGAGTTGCCCGAGCCAGACGGCATGACCCTTTACCGTCCGTTACTGGCAACGAACGACAAAGGCGAGATCTTCTGGAGCGGCTCCGCTAACTTTACGGACGGGATCGCCATGTGGAATCCGTGTACGCGTGCTTCGTCCTTGATGATCGATAGCCTCATCGTCAACGCCCTCTTCGCCGATACCTCGACTGCGTATTGGTTGGGAGACCGCCCCCGCTCTTCTTCCCCGGGCTACGGCATTTTTTCTTTGCCGATCGGCGGCGGGCCGGTGTCGCAGATCAAGGTCTCCGATAAAGGGGTGGTGCCAGACAACCTGTGGCTGGACGACTCAGGTTTCTACTACACCTGGGACCAGGACCCCGCAGCCGGAATCTCGGTCACGCCAAAGACGGGCGGCACCGGCCACACCGTCATCCCGAATGTCACCCTGGGTGTCGGGCTGGTCCTCGATGAGACCAGCATCTATTGGTCCGATGACTCGGACAACAGCAGGCTCCGCCGCACGGCCAAGAGCGGAGGGCAGACCGAGATCCTGTGGAGCGGCTCAAATCGCTGGCTCCAGGCCATCGCGGTCGACGACTGTAACGTCTACTGGGTCGCGGACGATCCGTTCGAGCTCTTCTACCGCGCGAAGTAGCGCTACGCGGCTTCGGCGAAGCCGCGAGGCTCGCTCGCCAGGCGCTGTCCATCGCCCAGACTCCATCCGCAACCAACGACGCTGCCGGACAGCTTCGCATCAGCGATACTCGAGCCTGATGTCGGTGAATTCCGCCGTGTAGTGGTAGTCGCAGTATGTGCTCGGGGAAGCTGCCTCAACCTCCGTCGTGACGCTCAGGAACTTGTCCTCATAGGTCGGACGGCCGACGCGAGCAAGTTTCCAGCCGACGGCGTCCGGGACTTCCGTCCCATCGACGCGAAGGCTCGTGTACTGCTCGCTGTTCAAGTCAATCGTCAGCTCAAGCGTATGCCAGTTGCTGTCCAGCCCTATCGTTGCGGTCGTGCTGCACAGCCATAGCTTGCCGGAACCGCTGCAACCGGTCTGGTCCTGACCCGTGTAGAGCTTCACGGCGATTCTTCCGCGACCGCTGGCGATCTCCCACGCGTTCAGGTCCAGATACGCGGTAGCTTCGACGCTTTCTTTCGGTGTAGCGGATGGGTCCATGTACTGCACCATGCACTGCAAAGAATGCGGGTTCTCCTTCTGATTTGGATCGACCACCGGAGCGGCCGGGAGGCGGAAGCTGCACCGGTAGTAGTAGCCACATGGCCGCACGGCGTTCCCGCTGCCGAACTGATCGACGAACTTCCTGAAGACGATCGCGTTGCCGTACACGTTCCTTGACCGCGGATTGCACGTGACCGAGCCGTAGGCGCCGGCTCGCGAGGCGAGGCCGACGTCGTCGGGACCGGCGAGCGCCTGATCCGAGCATGTCGACGAGGTCGTGGATAGCACCTCCAGAGCCTTGTCGTGACCTGCCAGATCAGCGGACGAGTAGATGAGCTCGCCCGCGGCGCCGCAGGTTGCAGCGCCGGGTTGGACGTCGGCAGCGTCGATACCGACATCGAGCGCGGCCCCGTCGACAGGCTCGGCAACGGTGGCATCGCCGCCGATCTCCACCAGCGAGACGTCAACGTCCTTCCGCCCCAAGTCGTCTGCAGCAAGGTCCAGCTCCGGGATGGGACGGTCAGCGATCGCCGTCTCCCTCGCTCCTCCTTCCTCGGGTTGGAGGAGGTCGAGGCGGACAATGACCTCTGCATCAGCTTCTGGCTGCTCGGCGGCGGTCGGCTCGTCGTCGGTCGAATGGGGACGGTCGACTCCGGCGTCGCTCGGAAGCCTCCAGGCGGAGCCGCAACCAACCTGCATGACGACCGAGACCGTGATTCCTAGAAGCGCAATTCTGAAACGATTCATGATTACCTTTGAACCGACCCGGGCCCTCCGGGGACTTGGTTGCGTGAGTCCGGCCACGTCGGCTGGGTGCTCGTGGCATCGGTGATCTCGTTTTGCTGCGAGGACTTGTTCACCTGGTGGGAAGCATCTTGGATTTGGTGCAGTCCGCCCGGCGAAAACGAAACGTCGACGCCAGACTCGGCCTGAAAGTGCTGGGGACGCGGGACGTGCGCCGGCTGGAAGGAGGAAAGGAGCGTTGCGCACTCTGCTGAGACGAAAAGAAGAGTGATCGCCAGACCGGCCAGGGCGAGCAGGCGAAAGAGGGCAGCCGACACTGCCGGGCCATTACCTCGACGAGAGACGGCTCGGGCACAGGACGACGGATTCACTGTTCAAGATGAGACAGGCCGCCGCTGGGCGTGTCAAGGCCCGACCGTGCGGCCGCGCACATGCTCCCGCCCGGTTCCTCCCGCCGGAACCGAGCTCTACCGACGGGAGAGAGCTAGATCGGTTTGTCTCGTGGGGCAGCGTGAGCGGGGACGAGGCTGAGAGTGTTGACCAGCACAGATCCTGCTGAATCTTCTTCGGCGAATACTTGCAGGTGCGATACGTCAGGCGGAATCTCCGTCTCCTGGGGCGCCACCTGGGGATGTGGCACGAGGCAGTCACATCGGGCAAGCTGATAGCCATCCATGACGAATCCTCTGAAGACGACCAAGCTGGGACAGAGCGGACCGCAGGTCTTTCCCTTGGGCCTGGGTTGTATGGGCATGTCGGGCATGTACGGTCCGACCGACGATGCGGAAAGCGTCGCCACCATCCAGGCAGCAGTGGACGCGGGCGTAACATTGATCGATACCGGCGACTTCTACGGCATGGGCCACAACGAGTTGCTGGTCGGTCGCGCCATCGCCGGCCGGCGTGACCGCGTGCTGGTTTCGGTCAAGTTCGGTGCGCTTCGGGGGCCGGATGGCAGTTGGCTTGGCATCGATACGCGCCCCGCTGCTGTGAAGACCTTCCTTGCCTACAGCCTGAAACGTCTCGGCGTCGATGTCATCGACGTCTATCGTCCCTCGCGCCTCGATCCATCCGTGCCGATCGAGGACACCATCGGCGCCATCGCGGATCTGGTGAGGGCGGGCTATGTGCGGCACATCGGGCTCTCCGAGGTTGGCGCCGCGACCGTGGCCCGCGCCCAAAACGTGCACCCCATCGTCGATCTCCAGATCGAATACTCCCTGGCAACCCGCGGACCGGAACGAAACATCTTTCCCGCGCTCGGTCGCCTCGGCATCAGCGCAACTCTCTATGGGATCTTCTCACGCGGTCTCCTCACCGGTAGCAAACCGCAGGGAAGGGGTGATTTTCGCGCCTACCTACCGCGTTTTGCGCCGGGCAACAGCGGCCAGAATAATGCTGTCGTGGCGGGCTTGCAGCGCTTCGCCACCGATCGTGGCATGAGCGCTGGACAGCTTGCCATCGCCTGGGTTCTCGCACGCCAGCCCGCCTTTGTGCCCCTGGTCGGGGCGAAGACCCGCGCCCAGCTTGCGGACGCGCTCGGCGCCTTGGACAAGCCGCTGTCAGCGAGCGATGTTGCGGCCCTTGAAGCACTTGCCCCCGAGGGCGCCATCGCGGGCACCCGGTACGGCGCCGAGCAGATGGCCCATCTCGATAGTGAAAAGTAAAAGGCCGACATCCCTGCTGGACCTGCGGCGCAAAGTGGATTTCCGGCAGTCCCTCGCGCCCTCTCCCACGGTGTCGCATCCCTTGCATGCCTCGGCAAAGTGAACCGTGTCGAGGATCGCCTCGGCTCCATTGGAGACGATCGGACCGGAGCGCTGTGTTCCGATCGCGCGGACCGCGATCGCCTCGTTCCCCAGTACACTTGCGCCGCCGCTGTCTGTCGGGATAGCGTTGGCCGTGTACGAAAGGAGAACCGTGGCGAGCGAAGCCATCGGGAAGTTGCGGCGAAGCCTGAACGGCCGTCGGGGCCGCCTCGCGTTTTTCACGGAGAACAGGTTTCCCGTCGCCGTCTTCGCCGTGGCCTTCGTGGTACGGCTCGTCTATCTGCTCGCCTACGCGCGCTCGCCGTTCTTCCAGGTCCACGTCGCGGACGCCCTTTTCCATGAGCAGTGGGCCAAGCGCATCCTGAGCGGCGATATCTTCAGCCTCAGGATGCCGGGCGTCCTGTACAAGGCGCCGCTCTATCCCTACTTCCTGGCAGCCAGCTATTGGCTTTCGGGCGCGAGCAACCTCTTCGCGATGGCTCTTCAGGTGGGCATGAGCGCGACGAGCTGTCTGCTGCTCTTCCTCATCGGCAAGCGATACTTCGGCACGTGGGCCGCGCTGGCCGGCGCGGTGCTTTTCGGCTTCTATTTTCCGTCCATCTACTTCAGCGCGGAGATGGAGATTCCTGCCCTCGCGATATTCCTGACCCTGCTGTCCTACTACCTTCTGCTCGAGAACCGCGGAACTGTCGCCTTGGTGGCATCCGCGATGGTGTTCGGACTGTCCCTGTTGGCCCTGCCGAGCAATCTGCTGTTGTTGCCACTCTACGGCTTCCTGGCATACACGCGCACCGGCGAGGGAAGGCAGCGAATGCTGAGGGCCCTGCTCTTTGCCGCCATCGTGTTTGTGACCGTCGCACCTTGCACGATCCGCAACCTGGTCGCGGGCCATCGACTGACGCTGGTCTCCGCCAACGGCGGCATCAACTTCTTCATCGGCAACAACGAGCGCTACGACCAGACCGTCTCCCTGCAGCCCGGATATGCCTTCGAGGATTTCTACGATGAGCCGAGACGGCTGTCGGGCGCGAGCTCGTTTTCCGACCGGGATGGCTACTGGTACCGAAAGTCCTTCGCTTTCATCCTCAAGCATCCGGGCCAAGAAGCTTCGTTGCTCCTCAAGAAGCTGGCCCTCTATTTCGCAGACTACGAGATCTACCGAAACACCGACCTCGCCTACGCCAAGGCGCACTCGATCTACCGAGGCGTCCCGCTCGTGCCGGCTTCCCTGCTGCTGGCCGTGGGGCTGGCTGGGCTTGGCTTGGCAATCCGTCGCGGCAAGGGTGGCGAGCTCGCGGCTTTGTGCGCCCTGACGGCCCTGCCTTGCATCGTCTTCTTCGTCACCGATCGCTATCGGCTGCCGTCCATGGCGATGTGGGCGCTGTTCGCGGGGTTCTTCGTGACCTTCACGGTGAATGCGGTCCGGACGAAGGCCTGGCGCTCTGCCATGCCCGCGCTCGCGATCGCACTCAGCCTCGGCGTGGCTTCCAACCTCAACCTCTTCGTGGTCAGGAATCCCGCCTATCGACCCCACTTCAATCTCGGCTTCATCTACGAAACCCAGGCGAAGCCCGGACAAGCGTTGGAGGAATATCGGATCGCGCTGGGTATCCTCGAAAAGCAGGTGCCGCGCGACTTGCAGACCGAGTCCGAGATCCACGCCCGCATCGGCAACGTGCAGATGACGGATAACGACCTGCCGGCAGCCCGCAAGAGCTTCGAACAGGCGCTCGCGCTCAATCCGACTTCGGTGCCGGCGTATTCCTATCTGGGCACGCTCTATGGCAAGGAGAAGCAGACCGATCTCGCCGCCCAGATGTTCGGCAGGGCGCTCGAGCTCAACCCCTGGGACGTGGTCAGTCTGCGCAACCTCGCGTTGCTTTACCTCGACCATGACCAGATCGACCAGGCCCTCGCCAAGCTCCAGCGCGTCCTGGAGCTCGCACCCGAGCACGCCGACGCGCACGGCGACCTGGCGTACGCCTATGCGAAGCAAGGCAAGAACGACCGCGCGGAATCCGAGGCTATGCGCGCCCTCTTCTATGATCCCGGGAAGGTTTCCGCGCGATACAACCTGGCAGCGCTCTACCTCGGCTCGGGCCGCATCGACGAGGCGGTCGCTCAATACCAGGCGATCGCGCAGATCGTCCCACGAGAGTCGAGCAACGCCTACAACCAGCTCGGGGTCATCGACGCGCAGAGGGGCGACTTGCAGCGAGCCGTGGCCAACTGGCAAAAGGCCCTGGAGGCCGATCCCGCCAACCAAAACGCGAGGGCGAACATCCAGCGAGCCCAGCTGATGCTACGGTAGCGCGTGGGCCGAGGCGAAAGGCCGATCAGTGGATTGCGCACACCTCGCAATCCCCTTGATCGGCGAGGGACCTCTCAATTGGCTAGTGCCGCCAGGGACCTGGATTGCCCGCGGCGGCGAAAGTGCTGCACCCGGTTCGGTTCCCTACGTGGGCTAGGCCGGCGGCGGCAGGGCGAGATGGTGGCGTGGAACGACCTGCTCAAGGGCGTGCGCCACGACCTCTACTGGCTCGGCGACCGTGTATATAGGGCCTCCGAGGCGTACTGCCCGGTTCCCCGGTGGAGGAGACGGGGAGGTGGTCGAGTGCCTTCTTCACCCATCCGCCTGGCTCCTACATGCCCCGAGGATGACCTGTTCGGACCCGTGCCGCCGCCAAACAACGAGGGTCATGGAAGGCAGCAAGAGAGCTGAGTGCACTCCCAGCGCTTGTTCTGCGCGTTGTAAGCGCAGGGTGTGTATTGGGGACAGGAGGACGTGGTGTTTGTCCCTGCGTCGCGTGGAGCGCAGTCCGAATCGTTGATGCAGAGGTCTGATGCCGTATGGCAATAGTAGGGGTTCGGACCGGCGTAGTTGTCCTGCACCTCGATTTCGGGAGCTGCAGAGGGGCAGGCCTCCATCGAGGGAGAGCAATACCCGCCTTGGCCGCAATCCGAGTCCACGGCGCNNTCGCTTTGTCGTTGGTGATTGTCGCGCAGGCGCGCCTCGCGGTTGGAGTCGCGCATGGCCCAACCGCGCGCGCTAACGGTGAAGCCGCAGTGACGAGTGGCGGCGGGTTCGGGGGCGCGTCGTTGGGTTGCGGCGCGCGATTCTAAGCGCAGCGGCAGCGAATCTTTGCTTCGAGATTCGGATAGGTGATGGGGTTGATTCTCTGACTTTTGCGGCCTAGGGCTGGCGAGACGCTGGCTCAGGGCAACAGGCAAACGTTCTTTACGCACTCCCACCGCATGTCCTGCGGGTTATACGCGCATCCATATCCAGGGTTGATGGGCACAGGCGGGCCGGCGTCAGGCGCGCCGCAGTCCGCATCGTTCAGGCACTTGTCAGTAGCCGTATGGCAAAAATAGAGCGGCAATCCCCAACAAATATTCGGGTTTTGGAACGGCACGGAGGGCGAGCAATAGCCCCCGGGGCCACAATCGGAGTCAACGGCGCAATTGCCTCCGACGTCACAAGCATTCGCGCTGTTGTCCGTAGACGAGCTACGGCAAAGGCAGGGCGTCTTTGCGCCACAACCCGAGTCGCTGAAGCACTCGTCGTACGAACATCCGCCGGGCCCAATCATGCCTTCAAAGGGGAAGCAGCGGCCGTTCACTCCGTCAGTGCACTGGGAGTCGGAGGAGCACGTCGTAGCAACGCCTGACGGGTAGGGTTGGCTTACGCAACTCGTGGTGACGCACGACGGTCCAGGACCGCGCTGCGAGGGGCAGGACGCAGACGTGCTCCGGTGTTGGAGGGGAACCTTTGCATCGCCTACCGTGCTGGGTCCGTCCGAAACGGGGGCGTCTGTGCGGATCGCGGCATCTGGAGATTCCGACGGCGGTACGCACATCCAGCACCCGCACGGGCAGCCGCACGGACCGCTGCAGTCGCAGTCATTGGAGGGTGCGACGACCAAGCCGTCGAGGCATACCGCCGGAGCACAAGGCGGTGGAATGCATGTCATGCTGCTTCCTCCAGAACCAGAGGCACCACCGACACCGCCCCTGCCAGATGAACCAGAAATGCCGCCAGAGGAGACGATGCCACCGCTGGACGAGATGGCCCCGCCGGTGCCGGATTCCTTTCCGTCGCAGATCGAACACGAACATGGGCCGATGGCGGGACATTCACACCCACACGGCGCTTTGCTTCCGCCCAAGCCGGTCATCCCGCCAAACGGCTGCTGGCCGCCGCTCCCGGAACCTCCCAACGCGCCAGACTGCAGGCCGCCACTACCAGACATGCCGCCGTATTGACTGCTTCCTCGTCCGCCGGAGCCGCCCACACCACTGCTGTTTCCGGCGCTTCCACCTTCAGGTCCTCCAGCATCGAGCCCAAGATTGTCGCGGCCACAGCCGAGCGCGAGCAGAGCGACCGAGGTCGCCACGGCAAGGCCGAGCATCGTAGTACGCATCGAAACTTCCCTTCCGGTCTGGTGGACAGCAACACACATGCCAAGCATACGGGTTGTCATCATCCCAACAATCTCCGCACCCTCGCGACTGTTGTCGCGACTCGATTTCAGAATTCTGAGGCTACCGCGGAGATGGTGGCGTGCCCGGTGGTCACAACAAGCACCCGGTCGCCGTTCTCCACCTCGAAGTGGATGCGTTCCCCGTAGGTGGCACCCACCCAGGGCGTCGATTCTGCCACCGAGTAGCAGCACGCGGAGTATTTGACAGGCCCGACCGCATTTTTGTCACAAGGAAGGCCATCTTGGACAGTACAGGTAGCATGATGACAATTTCTGCCTGCGCCCGCGCATGCCTACCCACTTCCCGTCGATGGTTGCAGCTGCCAGCGTTGGCCTCGTGGCTGCTTCTGACGCGTTTGCCCTCGCCGGCCTTTGCGGACGATACGGTTACGGTGGACATGGGCTCGCTTTCCGGGGCGCCCACCTACCGCGCCTCCGGATTCATCTACGGCATTTCCCAGGACGGAAGCCAACCACCCAACGCCACGCTGACCGATATCAAGATCACGCACCTGCGCTGCGGCGGAGCCCAAATCGGATGCCCGAACGGTGGCTACGTGAACGGGCAGTACGCCGCGCGCTGGAACGCGGTGAAGGCCTACTACACCAAAGCCAAGGCCATCGGGGCAACCCTGCTCGTCCTCGTGCATGACATCTGGGGCGCGGATGGCGCCTGCAACGTGCCGAATTACCCAGGGGACGGCGGGGACTGGACCGCATACACCACTTTCATCAGCCAACTCATCACCGATTTCAAGGCCGCTGGCATGACCGGAAAGGACGTGCGCTGGGAGCTGTGGAATGAGCCCGACTATTCCGGATTCTGGAAGGGCACGCAGGCCCAGTGGCTCGAAATGTGGAAGCGCGGTTACCAGCAAGTACGGGCGGCCCTTCCGGACGCGGTCATTGAAGGGCCCAGCACGGCCGGAGGGGTCGGCGCGTGGTTCACGGCCTTCCTCGACTACGTCAAGACCAACAATGTCGTTCCAGACTACATTGGCTGGCACGAGGCGGGCGGTGGCGACCCGGTCAATGACGGAAAAAGCGCGAAATCAGCCCTGTCAAGCCGCAGCATCAACGTCGCGAATCTGGATGTCAGCGAGTACGGATCGAGCAGCGACCAAACCGCTGGTCACTCCGCTTGGTACCTTGCCCGATTCGAAAGGGCTGGTGTGGATGGCCTGCGCTCGAACTGGGGCGGAGGTAATGGCTTGTACGCAACCATGGGCGGGATGGTCACGAGCAGTTGGCAGCCCAAGGGCCAGTGGTGGATTTACAAGCGGTACGCGGACCAATCCGGTCTGCAGGCCACCGTCACCGCCGGATCGCAGGCAGATGCTGTCGCCTATCTCGACTCGGCTGCACGGAAATCCATCATCGTGGTGGGCAACAAGGGCAGCGTCACGGGTACAGTGAGCGTGAAGATCACCAACATTCCAGCAGACCTGCAAGCGGCCGGAGCAGCGCAGGTCCTGATTGAAAGCATGCCCGATGGCACGGCCGCCGTCAGCTCTCCGACCGTCGTCTCAAATAGCGCAATGACCGTGACAGGTAACACGCTCACGGTTCCATGGAGCTGGACCAAGGCCGCGGACGGCTATGCCCTCACTCTCACGTTTGGCAACCAGGACGGTGGTATGCTCGGCAAGGATGGCGGCCCAGACGCTGCGATGGATGCCAAAGGGAAAGACACGTCTGCCGGCGGAACGTTTGGCTCGGGTGGTGCGACCGCGGCGGGCGGTGCGTCCGGCTCGGGCGCAAGCAACGGAACCGGCGGTGCACCTGGATCCGGAGGCACTTCGGCGACGGGGGGCGTGACGAGCTCGAGTGGCAGCAAGGGGACCCGGGGGGCTGCGGGGTCCGCCGGCTCGGCGGCGGGAGGAACGTCGGGTAGTGCGTCAGCGGTCGGCGGCGCGGCGGACTCAGGCGGAGCCAAGGGCCTAGGCGGGACCTCGGTGTCCTCTGGCGGCAGCGGCGGCCCGCGCGGTGGGGCGACCTCGCAAGGTAGCTCGACGACCGCGAACGGCGGCAACAGTGGTTGCGCCTGTACAATAGGCGCCGGCCGAGTCGCAGGGAACACGTACGGTTTTGGGTGCACGGCGGCTGTGCTCGGGCTTCTCGCGCTCGCACGGACGCGACGCCGGCCAAAGCGGCGGGCGCCAGCCACACCGTGATGGTAGGTGGAGCGAAATAGTCTCTCCGCTGTCAGATTCGGTCACCTTCCGTCTTGCCGCACAGGCAGCGGGTCTATCCCGCCCTGTGTGGGACGCTTCCAAGGCAGCTTCCGACGAGGCGGGTGCAGACCGAATTGGCAACTCGACCGTGTAGGTGTTTTCCAAGCTTGGCTAGAAACCTGATTGCTTCACGCAACGGGCGCGACGCTTACGACGCGTGAGCCGGTGTCGGGGCCGGATCCTTCGGATCCTTGGGATCTTTCGGTGTTTCCTTCGCCTTGGGCTGGAACTTGTCCTGCACGTAGCCGAACTGGCTCGCGCCGGTCAGGGCCACCATCTGCATCGGGACGTCCCAGAGTTCGCCCTGCAGCCAGCTCTTCACGACGAACAGGACCAGCATCACCCCGGTCCACAGGACCATCTGCGCCTTCGGCACCGAGATCTCGGCATGATTGTAGGCCTTGTTCCAATCACTAATCAGATCGGCCAGGTGGCCCTTCACCCTGTCCTGCACTTTCACGGGGTGAGAGGGATCCGGGGTTGGGTGCGCCGGCGGATCGGATAGGAAATCCTTCTTCGCTTTGTACTTGCTCACGCCGCCCGTCACAATCGACATCCCCATCAGGTAGACCAGGGAATCGGGGATCTCGGGGATTTGCAGGCGCAGGAGACCGTAAAGGAAAACCATCGATGCAACCGCGAGCGTCCACAGCACCAGCTGCGCCCTCCATAGCGAGAGGTAACCGTCGGGTCCCGTGACGATGAAAAGGACCGGGCGGGCGGTGAACCGGTCCTGTTCCTTATTGACCTTTGCGCTTTCAAGCATGCTCCAAATCAGGATCAACGCCGCGAGTCCGCCCACGACAACGGCCATCCAGAACAGGCCCCATTTGAAGTCCCCAACGTAGACCTCGGTCTGCGCGACGGCCTGTTGCGGCGTTCCACTGGTCCCCGAAGCTCGGGGCATAGTCCACTCCACGATGGGCAAGACGCGATGGGCGGAGTGGAACCGCGGAATTTGGAAATCGGGGACCTCGAAGCGGAGAATCGTCCCCTCGATCGACACCGTCTGTCCATCAACCTTAAACGGACGGACCTGGTAGGGCGCCGCCAGCCCGCGGCCGGAATCGATCACGGAAACCGGCTGCGAATTGCCCCCGGTGTCCACCGCCACGAGCCGCAGGGTCGGCCGCATCTCCGCCGCGATCTCCCGGTTGATGAAGACGGTGAACGGCCGCGAGGAGAGCTGGCCGTCGTCAACATAAAGCTGCACCGGCGGCTCCGCGCGAGAAACGGCCGGATAGCCGGCCAAGCCAACCACCAGCAGGCAAAGTGCGAATGACGAGAACCGCGATGAGAGCATTGGTGTGTTCATAGCCGTTTCGATGACCAGGGAGGGTAACGCAGGCCCGCACGAGGAGCGCCAGAGGTGAACTTCGTAGGGGAAAAGCCCGTTCGTTTGCGTTCGGTTGCCGCCGCATCAAGACCATCGGGCGGAAGGATACCGATGGCTCCGAACCATACGAGAATTCAGTAATTATGCAAATCCTAACAGCCCAAGCGGTGTTTGCCGAGACCGTGATGCTTCATGAAGCGTGACACCGTCGCGTAGACGGGCAGCACGCCCAGCTCCGGCCGCTCGCGGCCCAGCGCCGCCAGATTGTCGTGCACCAAGCGGTAGCTCCACCGCGGGTGCTGTTTGCGCANNGGGCACCTTGCGCTCCAGCGCCAGAATCGGATCTCCTCGCCGACCACTGCGCATGCCCCGGCGGGCCCACGCTGAGGTGGTGATACGTGTACTCGAATCCGGGCCCCTCCACCGGCCAGGCCTGGCGCAAGTCAGCTGGACAAGCGGTGCTGCTGGTCGCCGCCGACAGGTTGTCGCTGCCCGGCCCGCAGCATCGCGAGATACTTGGGCACCTGCTTCTTGGGCTTGCGCATCAGAGCGCCCAGTGCGCTGACAGGCGGCTCGCAGAGGCCGGTTTGCTCGGTGAAGCGCGCGTGCAGGTTCTGCCAGACAGCGACCGTGTGGTTCACATCGGCGACCGAGCGGTGGAATTGCCAGGCGTCGGGCGCACGCACCTCGAGGGAATCGACCAGGGCGTCCAGGCGATAGGTGGGCAAGCCAGGAACCAACCGGCGGGCCAGGCGCATGGTGCACAGGAATTCGCTTTCCAAGTTCAATCCCACTCGATCCAACTCGGCGCGCAGGAATCCACGATCAAAGGCGGCGTTGTGGGCCACGATGGGTAGGCCGCGAACGAACTGATGCAATCGGGGCATGACCTGTTCTGGTCTTGGCTGACCGTGTAGCATTTCATCGGTGATGCCGGTGAGCGAAGTGATGAAGGACGGCAGTCTCATCCCTGGGTGCATGAGCTGGTGAAGCGTCTCCACCGGTCGATGATCCACCAGCAGGGTGGCCGCCACCTCGATGGTTCGATCGAACGCTGGCATCAACCCGGTGGTCTCGAAGTCGAGCACCACCAGCTCGCGCGTGGTGGCCGCGCCCTGCGAGAGTGTCATGGCTGCACGGTACCGAGGCGAGGGCAGGATGTCGACGTTTTCCGCGCGTACACGAATTGGTGCGCCCCGCTGACCCCACGGATGAGCACCTGCGAGGCACAGGTGCGTTCACAGGCCGCGGCTCAGCATCCAGAGGCCGCACGCGACGAGCACAGCCATGGCGACGTAGATAGCGAACCTGGCGGAGGACACTTGCGGGGCAGGTGACTGCGATATCGGGAACGTCACTTCATGCACCCGGCGTTCCTCGCCGTCGACGAGCAGCACGCCGTCCACCTCGAATGCCACCCGATATTCCAGTAGCTGACGCCGCGTCGCCGCGGTGTCAAGTCGGGGCGCGACCTGGCCCGATTTCACTTCGGCCACGAACTGCCGGCCACCCCGCGACACGAGGTAATCCGCCCGCAGGGAGACCTCCGTAGGCTTCCCGTCGACGAGGACGGCGTAGCTGGTTTCGACCTGATGGCCCAGCACGAGATAGCCAAGCTCCTCGAGCAGCCGGGCGGCTTGCTGTTCCACGCTGCGCGCGTGCGACCACCTTCGCCGCAAGCGCAGGCGAACGTACCAGCGATGTGCCGCCACGCCCAACGCCGTGACCAGCAGCACGACCGCGACCACGACGGCGAGCTGGTTTACTGGGACAGGGCGCACGCAGGTATTTCCGTCATCTCGAAGTCAGTTCATGGGCCAAGGTCTTCTTGCGAATTCAAGCTTCGGACACGGCGAACACTAGCAGATTCCGTGTCGCGGCTTGGGTGCGGAATCCCGACCCCGTGGCCTGGGCCGGCAATCCACGCTCGTCCCTACAACGCCAGCCGCACCTGCAATTGCACCGACCAGATCGCGTAATTGGATGCACTCACGAGGGCCTGGCTGTCGGAACTGCAATAGGTGGTTTGCACGTCGTCGCTCCGGCCGCAGGCGGAGACTCCGGTCACGTGCTCGTAGCGGAAGGACGGGCCCACGGCGAGGAAGGGCAGGACGCGATAGTCGACGCCGAGCGAGAGCGGAATCCCGACCCCGTGGTGGGTCAGGGTGAAGTGGGGAGCGGTCGTGCTGCCGCGCGGGGTTCCGTAGCCGTAGTCCTGCTTGTCGTAGACGTAGCTGGTGCCGACGGAAAACCACGGCTCCAAGCGGGTCAGCACGCCGGGCAAGGGCAAGTAGCCGCGAAGGTAGAGCCCGATTTCCAGTCCCTGGCGGCGCGGGTCGGGGTAAGTCGAACGGCCGGGAATCGACGAGGAGCCGCTTTGGCGCCAACCGCCGGCCATGCCGAAGCTGAGGAAGGGCAGCGGGCGATAGCCGATCGCTCCGTCGACGAGGGGACCTGCACCGTAGGGCTTCACAGTTCCGGCCCAGATCTCTTCTCCGATGCTGGTAGAGGTCGCGCTGACGGGCGACTTGTCACCCGCCGAGCCGAGCCCGGAGCTCACCATCGCCTCCAGCCCGGCGCTTGCCGGAGCTGGCATCGACAGCGCGCTTACCGCAACCATCGTCGCGGCCAAGGAGATAGACCGAACCGCTCGCACCCACATCCTTCCTGAAGGTTGAACCGGTATTCTAGCAGAGGATAGAAAACGCTGCCGCACGAGGCTCGCAAGTTCTCCATCACCAAACTGCTCGCGACTTGTCCAGGTCTGGGTGCGATTCGTGCGGCCCAGTTGGTTCNNTGGTTCCCCGGAGGCCGAGCAGCGTTCATTCACATCCAGAATACGGCACCTGCCGAGACGTACGGCCATCCGAGCCGCAGGAGGAAGCCGAACTTGTCCGTCACCATGAAGCGACCGCCTGCCGCTGGGGCGACATTCAGTTGATTGGTTGATGTGCTGCCCGAGCAGACTCCTTGTGGGTTGCTGGCACAGGCATAGGGCGTATCCCAACTCCAGTGCTGCCATACCACCCCGAATTCGCCGAAGACGCTGATCTTGGGCAAGAGGAAGAAGTTCCAATGCAGTACGACCGGAATGGTCCACACACTCGCCGAAAGGCTGCCGGTGAAGATTGGCTGAAAAATACTGCAAGAATTGGCCGAGTAGTGCGCGTAGTCCAACCCAAAGCCGATGCCCATGTTGTTGTTGATCGCCGGCACGGGGCCGTCTTGCAAGAACGGAATGACGGCCCGAAGGCCCGCACCCAAGCCGTCGTTCTGGCAGGGTGCCGAATTGTCCCATTCGGCCAAGACGTGTGGCTCGAGCTCGACCTCGTAGCGAGGATGTGCCCCTGGCTGCCCGATTTGCGCCGAGGCCAATGCAGGAGCCACGAGCACACCCAGAATGATGGAGATCTGTGAAGAACGCATGATATTGACTTTCCAGCAGACCCTTCGTTTTGGCAAGCTTCTGGCTCGCCAAGGCCTGCCGTGCTGCGAAGAGTACCCTCCCGACGGTGAAAGTGGGGACTTCGCCGGTCGGTATGGCCTTCGACGGTAGCTGTCTTGGGGGCGCCAACGCAGTGGTGTTAAGCTTCCGACTAAAGGGGGCCCCATGTCCCACCCATTGTCAGTTCGATCTCCCACTCACCGTCACCCCTGTCGGCTGCAGCTGCTCTGCATGGGCTGGACAACGTTGCTTGCGATCGTGTGGTTGGGGCTTGGCTGCAAGAAACCCGTCGTGATAGGCCCGAGCGGCTCACCCGACGCTGGAAGCCTACTCTTGAAGATAGATGCCCGTGCCGACGCCGTCGATGCCGCCCAAGTGCTACAGCTGCCCGATGTACGGCTGGGCGACGCGAGCGAAGACAGTTCCTGCAGCCGCTCCGTGAACCTCAGGGGCGTTGCCATCACACGCCCGGTCCCATTCGATGTCGTCATGGTCGCCGATGTACATTGCCTACAAGCCGAACCAGGAGTTGGACCTCAACTTCGCCTGCGTGCCCGTCGACGACAAGGGAACGTCGCACCCAGAGCTCGCCACGCGGCAGTCAGTGGTTTTGCAGACCACCGCCCAATGCGCGGGCGACGCAGGCACGACGACGACGGTCGCCTGCACCGACGGGGAGCTCGCCAACGCGGGCGTGGAGTGCGGCGTGGGGAACATCGTGCAAAACTGTACCCACACCTGCCTCGTCGGCAAGAGCGTCCTCGAGTGCGACCTGACCCGGCCCGACAACGAGACCAACATCTGCACCCAGCCCTTCGACCAGAATGGCGTTCACTACGCGAACATGGAGGACTATTGTTCGCGGTCGCGCTCGTTTGGTACTGGCTGGCAGACCTGTGAGGTGAAGGGCCTCAAAACCTCAAACACGGACGCCGGCACCTACGCCTCGCACGAGGAACACACGACCCCGCTCGTCTCCGCAAAGAGCACGGCGGACATGATCCAGACATTCAAGAACAGCGCGGACAGCCTTGTCGGAAACAGTAACTATTCGATCGAGACGATCGTGTTCGATCCCGCGTTCAGCTGCCCGCTCAATTCTGGCCAGAGCTACGCGACCAACCTGCGTACGCTCGCTAGCAGCGCAAGCGACGTCTTTCCGCTCTGCCAGGACTACGCGCCCGCAATCGAGCGCATCGCGAGCTTCGCCGACTACCTGATCCAGACGACGTTTCCCCTTGACCTCGACGAGTACGAGGACGTCGACTCGATCGTCGTGACGAGCAAGCAGGGCGTGCAGCGCACGGTGGCGGCCACCAGCTACAACTACGATCGTGCGGCGAAGCTCCTCCTTTTCAACACCGGGGTGCTGACCGCGCAGGACGAGTCACTTGCCGTGAACGTGGCCCGCTACTGCGAGGTCATTATCAAGTAGCATCTCAACGATCCCGGACCGGAGATCTTGGTGCGATCTCCATCAGACGGAAACCTCGTCGGAGCAACCTCCCAAGGATGCCGTAGCCGAACAGGGGGTCTCCAATCATGATACCTGGCAGCGGACAGCCGCAAAACCCGGAGAGCCACGGCAAGCGGGATA
>PMLH01000219.1:0-5529 GCA_003159055.1 Myxococcales bacterium | reverse complement strand
CTGGTCCAAGGCAAGGACCTGGGCGGAGACGACCGGGCGCTGGCCGCGGCGAATCCAGCTGGCGGCAGTGGAGCGCGGCACACCGAGGTCACGAAACAGCATGGGGTCACCTTCTTCGCAAGTGATGTCGCGAAGCCGGCGGTCATACGCGTTACGGCAGGGCGAGATGGACATGCGTCAGCGATGCTTTCGCCGGGCTCGCAGGGCAAGTCAGCCAAGGAGCAATTCCCTCTGCAATTTCACTGGATGTAGGTTTGGTAGGATGTCCATTTGCTCCGGCGTGGTCAGCTCAGGACAGAGGGTGAGACCAGTTCCTGTCCAGACAGCCGTGGCTGTGATTTCCGCTCTTTCCTGCAAATGCGGTAGGTCGAAAATCGGCCGCCCCGTTTACCAGCAATGCGGCGTCTCTCCCGATCTCCTCGCCGGTCGAAACGAAGATGTAGAGGAGAACGCCTGGCACCTTCGCTGGTGTCAATAGCCACTTGCGAGTGTGCTAACATCAGATGCTGCTATGACGGTCTTTTCGCTTAGGAACGGAGCGAAGTCATTTCGGTTCCGGTTGCTCACCCTCTCGCTCCTTTCCACCTGGCTTGTCTCGGTGGGCTGCGTGGATCTGACGAAGCCGTGGGACAAGGTCACGGCGCAAGGGGGGACCCATGGTGGCCAAGGCGGCGCCGGCGGCGAGATGTTGGATGGCGCAGGTGCCGGTGGTGCGGGCGGCACGCCTGGCCAGGACGTTGGCGTCGAGCTCGGAGGAATCGGCGAGGTCGATGCGCTCTTGACGAGCACCGGGGGAGCCATTGATGCGCCTTTTTCGGGCGGCGGGGGCGGTATCGACGCGCTTTTATCTGGTGCCGGGGGGGCTACCGACGCGCCACAAACTGGCACTGGTGGCGCAATTGACACTGGTACGCAGGTAGGAAGTGGCGGCGTTTTGGGATCGGGCGGTGTCGGAGTAGACGCGCCGCCGTTGGGGAATGGTGGTGCAAGTGGAGGTCGAGATGGTGGTATTGACGGCGCTCTCCCGGTCACGGGCGGCGCGACTGGCACAGGCGGCGCGACCGGCACTGGCGGTGTGATCGGCACTGGCGGTGTGATCGGCACTGGCGGTGTGGTCGGCACCGGTGGTGTGGTCGGCACCGGTGGTGTGGTCGGCACCGGTGGTGTGGTCGGCACTGGTGGTGTGCCTGGCACGGGCGGCGCCGATCCGCTTCTCCTTGGGCTGCTGGCTTACTACCCCTGTGACAGCGCGACCGGAACCACGCTCCCGGACAAGTCCGGTAAGGGGAACAACGGGACGCTCTCGGCAGCCGGCACCAGCTTTGGTACAGGCAAGGTGGGCACCGGCGCTTTGATCTTGGCCCAGGCTGGCAGCGGCTCCGTGACGATGCCTGCTGCGATGTTTCGTGGAGTCACCGACATCACCATCGCCACCTGGGTGAAGGTCGTAACGGCCCAGACCTGGCCGCGAATCTTCGACATCGGCATCAACGCCAACGTAACGCTGAACCCGAGCACCGGCACCAACACGTACACGTACATGAATCTCGTGTCCCAGAACGAAAGCTCGAACCTGGTATTCGCCATTACCAAGTCCGGTTTTCCCGGGGAGCAGCAGCTTGCCAATCCCACTCCTTCGACCGGTGTTTGGCAACACGTTGCGATCGTTCTAGGCGCGGGCTTGGGCTCGCTCTACGTTAACGGAGCTCTTGCCAGATCCAGCAACTCCGTCACACTGCGGCCGTCCGATCTTGGCACCATCGACTACGCCTTCATTGGCAAGTGCCAGTTCTCACATGATCCCTATTTCGACGGCCAGATCGACGATTTCCGCGTGTACAACCGGGCATTGTCCGCCAGCGAAGCTCAGGCTCTCTACCAATTCACGGGGCCATAAACCAGCTCCACGGCTGCAAGCTGGATTCTGAAAAGCACCCGAAGCGCGAGACCTACGAGGTCGCGCTGCAAGCGGGCGTATCGAAGATCACCGACGGGCTGCTAGGGCTTGTAGCCGACCTAGGGATGGAAGACCAGCGTGCTCACGCTTCGGGCGGGCATGGTGTAACTGAAGGCGTTGGCGTCCACGGCGGCAAGCGCGCTGCCCTTGGTGGGCGACGCCATGGTCGAGGTGAGCGTATACACATCCGCGGCGCTCAGTTGCGTGGTGTGGGTCAAGGTGACGCCAGCGACTTGCGCCTTGGTGAGCTTGTTGATGGCGACCACCACGACGTTGGTCGGATCCTGCGACGAGATGCTGGCGAAGACGGAGGTGTTGTCCACCGCTGAGGTGGTGGCCGCGATGGACGTGTCGCCGAAGCTCGCGCCATTGCCGTCGTAGTTACGGTACATGGCGAACCCGGCGTAGATGAACGTATTGCTTGAGCTCATGGGCCACATGGAGGCCGCGAACAGTCCCTCGCGCCCATAGACGCCGAGCACGTCGGCCTGGGCGATGCCGCCCGAGATATCGCCGCCCGCGCCGTAGTTGTACTCGCTGATGGACAGCTTGGTACCGGGGTAGTGCTGGTCGATCTTGGCTTGCAAGCGCGGGATCAAATAGATGGGGCCGAGGCCGCAGCACTGCGTGATCCAACTCGTCTCCGTGTACGTCGCGTCCCACAGCGAACGTGGCGCCTGCAGGCGCGCCTCGACCTCACCAGCGGTCACCCCGTCGTCGACGATGCGCTTGCCATCCCCGGTGGCCTCGGGGTACCAGTGCACGTCGAGAACATCGAGCAAGCGCGTGCCCGCGCTAGCCTCGGCGGCCTTCATGGAGTCCAAATAGAATTCGAGGAAGTCGCGCTTGTTGGCGTCAGGCGCGCCCTGGAGGTCGACCATGCCTTGCCAGCCGTAGTTAACCGGGCCAAAGACCAGAGCCTTGGGCGCCGCGCCCTTGATGCCCGTGGCGAAGTCGACGCTCGATTGCACGATTTCGGCGTAGGTGACCGCGGAGGGATGCATCTCGGCGTGGGTGCTCGACCACAGATCGGGTTCGTTATCGAGCATGTAGAAGATGCGGCGGGCGGCGTCGGTCTGTGCGCTTGGGAATTGCGATTCCATGTAGGCCACGAACTCGTCCGCGTAGACTTTTCCGTCGGTGAGATCGGGTGGATAGGCAAAGGCGCTGCTCTTCTTGGGTAGGATGGGGAAGAAGCGCTCGGCGATCTGGGCGGCGGTCGGTGCCGACGGGCAGGCGCCCTTCTCGTCGGCGGCGACCCAGCCCGCCATGGGCACGGTCATGATGATGCTGGCCCCGGCGCTGCTGGCGGTCTGCGCGGCCTGCTTCATGGGCAGGCCGGGCATGGCGCTGGAGCTCAGGTAGTTGTCGCTGGAATACTGCCAGTCCGAGCCCGCGTTGGACGCGTTGTTTTCCCAGTTGTAGGCGGACAAGCGGTTGCCGCCCACGCGTGTCAGCGTCAACCCCTTGGTACCCGTGGGCAGGTTGCTCTGGTTGGTGCCATAGATGTAGGGCGAGATGGAACGTGCGTTCCTGGTGCTGTCCACGGTGAAGACCACCTCGGGCGTGCCTGGATTGCCGGGCGGAATGATTGAGCCTGAGCCGCCGCTGTCCTTGCCCGTCCCGACGCCGTCGGAGGCGCAGCCAAGCAACGAGAACCCGAACGAAGCGAAGAGAAGGCATCCATTGCGCATGTGGTGCTCCAAGGTGATTTGCTGACGACCCACCATCGTAACACGCGCGATCCACGGTTCGGGAATGGGGCCTGCTGTGGGGCTTCTGCTACCAGAGGGTCAGATTGAGCCCGGCGGAACTTCGCGCAATGCCCTGCAGAGCTGCACCGTCCCGGCGTAGGGCCAGAAAAGTTCCTCGAAGGTCGGCGTTCGTGAACAATCGCCATTCCTTCGGCTCTAACAAGATATCGCGGTTTTCTCTCGATGATTTCCGCGATGGGAGCGATCTTCTCATGCCAAACCCTGCGCAGATAATGGTTCCAAGTGGTCGATTTCTCCTAGCAACAGCGGTCTTGCTGGGCTGCTCGAACAACGGCGGCAAACCTGCTCTGTCCGACGGTGGGCTCAACGACGGAGCCATTGCCGATGAAGCGACTGGAGTCCATGTCGGATCTGTGTCGGAAGGAGGCCCGACCCCTGCCGTCCTGCCCACGCTGTCTCAGCTTGCCGACGGATGGAACGAGTTGCATCCGGGGGGCGCTACCACGTGTTGCCGGGGCACTGAATTCTTCTTCTACGTTCGCCCGGGAAGTGTCAATCGTGTGGTGGTGGAGTTCATCGGCGGGGGTGCATGTTGGGATGCCGCCACCTGCGCACCCAACAGCGGGCTATTCTACGACTCCGCGGAGCTCACTCAGGTGGCTATCCGGGGCGGCAACCTGCCAGGCTTCGGAATCCCGTTGGATGGCATCTACAACCGCACCCGCGCCGACAATCCTTTCAAGGACTGGTACCACGTCGTGATCCCGTACTGTACCGGCGATCTGCACTGGGGTAACGCGAGCCAGGACTACGGCAGCCTACACATCGAGCACCGGGGTGCGGTCAATGCCCGGGCGGTTCTCGATTGGCTGTACAAGAACTTCGCTGCGCCCGAGATGATTTTCGCAACGGGTTGCAGCGCCGGCGCCTTGGGCTCCGTCGTGTGGTCTGCCGAGCTCATGCGGCACTATACCAACACGCGGGTCATCCAGTTCGGCGACTCCGAGGCCGGCATCACAACGCCATCTTACTCGAACGAGCTGCTGCTCTGGAATGCCACAGCGGCTTTTCCCTCGTGGATCCCATCGCTGGACATGACCATTGAAAATCTGAGCGTACCCAATCTCTACATCGCGATTGCCAATTCCTTCCCGACCAATTTCATGTCCCAGTACGACACTGTCTTTGATTCGGCTCAGCCCATCTACTACCGCCTCGGAGGCGGGGATGTGCAGACGTGGTCTGCACAGATGTTGACCAGCCTTGACACAATCGAAGCTGGGGCCCGAAACTTTGCCTCGTTCGTGCCGCCCGGGACAACCCACTGCGTTCTCTTCCGCGAGAATCTCTACACGGTGAACGTCAATGGGACGAAGCTCATCGATTGGCTGGGGCAGTTGCTTTCCACCGGTTCAGAGACTAGTACCAGGTGCACGTCCGACTGCACGAACCCGACCCCCTAGAGCACCGAACGGGTTGAAAGCCGAGTCAAACCGAGGACTTGCGTAGGGCCGACAGGGCTCACTTCGCCGAGCGCGCACAACGGCCGTCTGTCCATCAACACAGCCACAGCGCGCTCGGTGAAGTGAGCCCTACACCGGTTCAGATTTCGAATGGTGGAAAATTGGCTCTGCCAATCAAGACATGATCTTGATCAGTGCCGGCAGCGCGATTGATGGCGCTGGCGGAGGAACACATGGCATTCGAGCGCTGGACACCACGACAGGACCACACGAAACAGGAGGAGTTCCTTCTGCGCAGACTGCGGCGCACGCGAAAGCTGTTCGCATTTCTGCGTGACCATCGGCAGCAGCTTTTCGACGACGTCTTTCAGGCGGAGTTGGAGTCGATGTACCG
>PMLH01000508.1:13254-13578 GCA_003159055.1 Myxococcales bacterium | reverse complement strand
GTTCATCTTTCCGTTGATGCCAGGACCGACCACGGTCACCTCGTCGGCGATGCCGAAGTTCTTGAGGAAGTCGATGCGTTGCTTGGTCCGCTCGTCCGGCGAGATGATAGCTCCGCCTTCAAAGGTGTTGAAGGACTTGGTCGCGTGGAAACTCAAGACTGCCAGGTCGCCCGCGCGTACCAGGCTCTGCTGGCGCTGCGTGACCCCGAACGCGTGGGCGGCGTCGTAGATCACCTTCAGCCCATAGCGATCCGCGATGCGCTGGATACGCTCGACGTCGCACGGATTGCCGTAGCAATGCACGGGAAGAATCGCGGTGGTCTG
>PMLH01000508.1:0-13197 GCA_003159055.1 Myxococcales bacterium | reverse complement strand
GACAGATAGGGGACATCCAGGTGACGGACCAGTGCCTCTTCGAGTTGCACGTGAAAAGGCCCGGCATTGGTCAGCCACCGGTTCTTCCAAATCTGTTCAAGGTACGGGATGAACTCGTCGAGCGGCGGGAGATAGGGCTGGGTGACGTAGATTGGCTTGCGCGGTTCATCCATAGAGTTTGTCCGCAGACTACCTCAGTTTGACCAGGGTTGTCCCTTCTCGCGAAAACGCCTGCACGTGCATCAAGCAGGCTGACGCGCTGGCGGCTGCTTGGCCGGGTAGCGCGCGAACAGGCGGCCGAGCAGATAGCCGGCGACGCCGCCGCCGAAGTGGCAATAGCGATCGATGCCGGGCAGGAACGAGATCAGAACGTTGATCGCCAAGACGACGATCAGCCTCTGGCGCAGGTTGCGTGCGATGAGGGTCGGGAAAACGCGGTTTCGTCCTTGCAGCAGCCCAAGGGTTGCCCCCATGAGGCCCCAGACCGCCCCTGAGGCCCCGACCGACAGGCCGTTCGTGAGCAAGGTGCTGGCGATGCCGCCAGCGACTGCACAGACGAGATACAGCACGCCGAGCCGCAGGCGCCCCAGCAACGGTTCGAGAAAGGAGCCGACGCTGTAGAGCGAGAGCATGTTCACGATGAGGTGGGTCGCATTGCGGCGGTCGTGCAGCAACGCATACGTGAACAACCGCCAAATCTCGCCATTCCTCACCGCCTCGGGACTGTTGGAAAACAGATCGTAAAGTTGTCGCGCCCGCGGGTCGCCTCCGCTGCTTGCGGCGAAGAACAGAACGCAAAGGACGATCAGGGCCACCGTCAGGTGAGGAAAGCGCCGCTTTGTTCCCCGCACGAACTCCATGGCTTCTACCCGCTCTTTGCGTCCGCGTTCCACAATCCCCTCGATGTCGGCGGGCGAAAGTGGCAGCGTGGCGGGAAGGTCGCGTCCGGCTTTCTCCAACTCGGGCAGCCGTCGTCCCGCCACGCGACGAACTCGACCATGGTCGTCGATGTGGTAAAGCCCGACGTGGTCGCGGTTGCGGGTTCGGTCGTCCGCGGCCTTCAGAGCCTCCGCAACGCTGGCATCGCCCCCGGCGACCGCGACGAACAGAAGTCCCCTCTCGTGCGCGTTGAGGATACGGTCGAGGTGCGTGCTCAGGTCTTGGTTGGAGATGGCCCTGTGATCGAGCAGCACCATGCCCTTGCCCGAGCCCATCCACTCGAATACTGCGACCGGCTCGTGCAGCGCAACCAGCGCGGCTGCATTTCGCCCGGCCTTGCCTGCGACATCCGGATCGGCGAGGGCTGAGATGAGTCGGTCGCGCACAGACGCGATTGGTTCGGATTCTTCCGTCACGGGTTCGATTCTAGCCGGACCTAGGCCTCCGTGCCTTCGACGCGCTTGTAGGACATACACTGACAGCTGAATCCGTTGCTAGGCGGACATGCAAATCAGCAGGCTGATCAGTTACTAAAAGGGGTCACATCCGCTACCCTCAAGGGCGTGGAGAAGATTTCAGCAGGTTCCGATGGGCCGGGACAAAGGCAGACGCACTCCGATGGCCACGTACCATTCCCCTCCACTCCAACCCGCGCGAGACCCGACCAGCTCGCGCCCCAGTCGCTGCCTCTGTCCCGGCCGCTTCTTTCCTGTCCCCTCCCCAAGTTTGCCAGGTTCTCGTTCGCCAGTCGGACGTTGCTCGTTTGATTGAAATATCTGCCTTCGCCCCCGTTCCCGATCTCGATACAAACGGCTCTCTCACAATCTCGCTTGGATAGTGATCGGGGACGGGGGGGGAGGCAGGTTTCTCGTCGCCCGCATAGGTTAGGTGGTCGTGTGTGGCCCGCGCGGCTCAACGATGATGGGTGACTTTTTGCTTGCGCCGGCGGCGAAGCAGGATGACGAGGCCCAGCAGGGCCAGAATCCAAATCGTCCACAAGAGCTGGCTCGTGTATGGGAACTTGTGCTGCGCAGCAGAGTACGGGCCGAGGTGGGTCGGCAGCCGTCCACCCCGATCGAGCGCGAGAAGGTCCATCAGGATCGCGACGGTCGAATGGATCAGGAAGCCTGCCCAGATGCTGCCGGTCTTCATCGACAGCGAGCCCAGCACCGTTCCTGCCACGATGGCGCCGCACGCTTCGAGGTACGGCTTGGGAAAATGGATCATTACATAGGGCACCATCATCGAGAAGATGGCGCCCGCGCCCAGACTACGCGCACCGCGTAGCCAGAAACCACGGAAGAAGACCTCAAGGGTGAAGAACTGCCCGATGTAGACCGCCTCCCAAACCCAGAAGTCGATCCAGGAGCGCGAGGCAGTCTTGTACATGGGGTAGTAGGTGTTGAACTCGGGCGCGTACGAGACGACCACCAGGGTCGGAATCACGACGACCAGACACAGAAGGTAGATCCAGGCGTGCTCGCGAAAGCCGCGGAAGCGCAGCCCGAGGTCGAGTGGGTTCTCCTTGAACACGACGGGCCACACCGCCAGCGGCATCAGGTACGCGCTGTAGCGCGAAATGCCCCAGTAGATTCGCCACGCGAGATCTTGGTACGTCCCGAGGTCGAGCGTATCGGGGTGCTCGGCGGACCAAGCTCGCAAGGCGGGAAGCACGTGGCTGTCGAAAAAGTCGTGCGTGCCGTATTCGTTGATGAGCAGCAGGGCAAGCGCGCCGAGAAGAAACGTCACTGGAAGGCGAGGGTCGATGCCTTTGCCTTTGTCGCGGGATTTTTGCGCGGCTGCCTCGGCGTCGAGCTCGACCCAGGTTCGGCGAAAGAACCAGACCACGACCGGGGCAATGGCAGCCAGCAACCCCAGCGAGAGGGCGAGTCTTGCAAGAGGACTGTTGAGGAAGACCATCGGGAAAGACAGCCTCTAACATGAATCTACGCCTTTCGGACATCCCGCTGCTCGGGCTGCGTTGACCTGATTCTCAGGTCGTGGCAGAAGACGACATCATGCCGGTTCTCAAGTCGATCAAAGATGTCGTAGTTGGCCAGGCCTTCAAGCTCGCGGGCAGTCCCCGCGTGTCGAAGCTGGTGAGCGATCCGCGCCTGATGAATGCGGCCATGAAGGCGATGAGCGTCGGCGGCGCAGTGAAGTCGAACCTGGACAAAGCCGGGCGCCTAGCTGCGGGTGCGTTTGGCCTGGCGACGCACGACGAGATGGTCACTCTGCGCAGCACCATCCAGCAGCTCGAAGACCAGNNTGGAACACAAAGCCGGCAAGAACTAACAATTCAAGCTGGACCGACGCGCAGATCGAGAGTAGCTCAGCTACTCCAGCGACCGCCATCAATCTGGAATAATCAAGGTGCCGGTTTTCTGGTCAAATTCCGGTGGAATGGCTTCCTTCTCGTAGCCAAACGCTTCGTAGACGAAGGTGATGAGGCTGAGAGTGCAACGGTCGGGTTCAGTGACGAGATCCTCTTTGTTGAACTTGAAAGGCTTGATGGGTTCGAGGTTGTCTTCTTTGAAGGGCTGCAGGTGGTGGTAGCGCCCCGATGGAAGGCGAGGCGAGCCACCGCGAAGCGTCCAATCGCGCAGTCCGGCGAAGGCGAAATCGACGAGAAGATGCGAAACCTCTCCGCCCCACGTCCCGACCACCTTCGCCGCCAGCCGCATCACGGACACAGGGTATTCAAGCAGAGCGTAGGGCCAGATCTCATGTGCGGCACCGTTCCAATGCAGGCGATCTAGAGCGGTGCTGAAGACGATGGCGCCGGTTCTCTGAATCTCGATTTCGTCCATCTTGTCCGATCGTTTGAGTCCCGACGCTCCGATTCTCGGCCGGGTCAGCTCGCGAATGAAGTTCCAACCATTCCGGCGGCTTCCGGTGGCTGCGGGGTCCATCAGCAGCACTTCGAGGGCTTTGTCTCCGATATCGAACCTCTGGTGGTCGAATTCCGGAACCGGTTGGATCTTCATCCAGAAGCGGGCCTCATGGTCTTTGTTCGCGGCCCTTAGTGCCTGCTCGCGAGCGGCGAGCAGTTGTTTCTCGATGACTTCTCCTTCATCGGTGGCCTGGCTGAATTGTTTCCGGATTTCTTCGCGAGACATGATACGCACGCGGTCTCCGACCCGAATCCAATACCGCCGGCCTTGATCCTTCAGCTGGGCCACGGGAGCACGGCCAGGCACGGATTTCTTGACCTGGATGCAGATGACGAAGCCGGCCTGGTCATCGGGCTCCGAATCGATACGGACTTCGCCCGGAATGCTGGGGGAAGGCTCGAGCGTGTCGATGAGGTGATTCTGCAAGTCCCGCTTTCGCGCTTCGCAATCCGTGTTATCCAAGGGCTCGGTACTCTCAGCCCGCCCTCCCGCTTCCTTCACTCCCCACCAAATCTTGCCCCCACCGGCGTTAAGAAAGGCAACCACCTCGCGGGCAATATCGATCGGGCGCGAGTCGCGGCTCTTGAATTCGAGCGTCTCGCTCTCAGTCTTGCCGAGCGGAACGGCTCTACTCATTCTCCACCACCTAGCAGCGCTGCCCTGGGATCGGAAAGAAATCGGTGCAGAGGAATAAGCCGGATGTTTTGCCGGATCCCTTCAAGGAGGCCGCCATGCACGACGACAAGCCGCTTTGCCCTCAGGCTCGTTCCGGCCGCAGCAACCTTGGCGATCTTTTCGCCATCCACGGTCTTCGCGCTGGTCACCTCGATGCCGATGCGGTCGCCGCCCAGAGAAGTCACGAAGTCGATCTCGCGGCGATCGTCGGCCCGAAAATAGGTAAGCCCAACCCCGTCGTCCCTCAAGGAGCGAAGGTGTCTGTACACAACCGTTTCGAAAACTCTTCCTTGCACCTGAGGGTCCTCGGATGCATTGGCGGCGAAAGCGAGAACCAGCCCGTGGTCCGATGCAAATACCTTGGGATGGGCGCGCAGCTCGGTCGCCGCCTTGCCAGCTTTTCCGGCCTTTCCAGGTGTCCACCGCGGCAATACCGTGACCAGCCCGGTCTGTTCCAGCAAGCGCAGCCACTGCGAAACGGTGCGTGGATCTGCATCGAGATCGCGACCTCGGTTTTCCGCATCCCACTGGCTGCCCGAGGTTTGAATCAAGAAAGTGAACAAGGTTTTGACCCGTGCAACATCGACCTTGTGCCTGAGGAGATCGTGAAGGATGGCACGGTCGCTGATGTCCTCGCGCAGGCGCTTACGTGCCAATGCCCGGTCGTCCTCCCAGAATTGTCCGGGGTAGCCGCTGGTCCGAAGGTAGCTCAGGACCAATTCGGGCCCTTTCGTCGGCGACAGGCGTTCATACTCGGAGAAGGTCATGCCCTCCAGCAAGTGGTTGTCCCAACGGCCCTGCCCCGATTCCAGCGACGCATCCAGTAGGAGGGATGCGGATGAGCTGCTCAAGACATAGCGAGAGGCCGGCCGCGTACCGGCGCGTCGATCTGCGTCGACGGCCTGTTTGAGCCAGCGATCCCAGCCCGGCTTGGCCCAAGTGATCTCATCGAAGAGGAAGTATCGGGGTGCATTGGGAGCCACCCCCGGCGCAGCCAGCGCGACGACTTCTCGGGGTGAAACGGTTCGCGGCGCCAACCTGTCGTCCGAGAAGTCGAAGAAGGTGATGTTTGACGGCGCAACCTCAGCCTCTAGGAGTTTGCCGACGATTTGCAACAGTAACGTGGACTTGCCGACCTGTCGTGGGCCGAGCAGAACCTGCGCTCGGTTTTGCTGCGCGCTACCAATGGCGGCGTAGAGGGTCTCGAACATGGCCCGCCGTTCGGTCAGGTGAGGTACTGGCCTGGTTCGTGGCGATTCCCACCAAGGGTTCTGGTCTGCTGCAACTCCTTCGATGTTCATCAAGATGTAGTCTAATTCATAGAATACTGCATCACAATGTAGTTTGTTGCTCTCCGTGTTCCGGCAGGGCTGTGTTCGATACGTCCTGGCGCAAGGCCCGGCCGTCCGGCTTTTCAGACGCACCCTACGGCTGCGGGCACGCGGGCGCGGAGCGGAGCCAGTCCTGCCCAAAGCAGACGTGCTGCTGGCCTTGCGACAGGCCGGGGCAACCTGGCGCCGCGAAACAGGTGTCGCGGGTTTCGCCGTCGAGGCAGCTTGTGATTACGCGGCCCTGCGGTTGGGCCTGGTAGTCGATGCGCAACCGGGTTCCGGCCAAGGTCGCGGCACCGATGAGGCCATCGACGCGCGGCTTGGCTGCGACGTCCGCGTTGAGCGAAAGGATGATGGCGCTGGTGTCGGGGACGACTGCCGCGAGAAGCGAGCCGCCGAGCTCGAGGTACGAGTGGGTGGACACCGGTTGCTGGCCGTCCACGTCGCACGGCTCGAAGCACGATCCATTGGCTTGGTTCGCGAGCACCCATTCGATGCGTCGAGCGCGCGCCAGCTCGGGGCAGGGGCCGAGCCAACTGCTGTCGGTCACGCCCTGGAACAGCGCGAGCCTCGGTAAGACGACGAAGAGCGCCGAAGTGGGCAGGGCAGAAAACGGTGTGAACAGCTCGCCCTCAACGCCGACATTCGCCGCGAGGCCAAGGCCGGCCGCAACCCGAGCCCAAGCGGACTGGCTGAGGATGGCGGGGCCTTCACCGGTGCCAACCGCCAGCATCAAGTCCGCGCCGCTTGCGCGAATGCCCGCTTGGCCAGGTGCGCAGGTCTCGACCGAGTCCGTGGCGGCAAACGCGCGAGGACCTGCACAGGCAGCCAGCACCACGCGAGAGTTCGGCAGGGTCAGCGCGCTTTCTCCATCACCCTGCGCCACCGAAAAACTTCCGCGCAGGTCGAAGTGCAGGACCCCATGGCCACTGCCTTGGGTAAGCTGATCGTCGCTGCCAGGAAAGCTGGGCCACAGCGTCATGCTGGCTGATTCACTCTCGCTGCGAGGGAAAGCGAATTCCGCGGAAAGATTGGTGAGCAGCGGCCCGCCCATCACGCCAAAGGGCTGCGCCGCGGGATCGCCCGAGGAACCGGGGCAAATGTCGAAGAGTCCGACGTTGGTGAAATCTGCGCGCAAGGGAGCCGATGGGTTCCACCCGTCGTGGACATCCATGCTTCCGCCGTAGGCCCACCCGGGCGCCGCGCTGCTCGGGCACTCGCCGCGGGCCAGACTGTTGTACGGGAATGCCGTGTCCACCAGCAGCGGGCGAAGCCCGACCGACGTGGTCACCAGCGCGAGCAGTCCGCCCAACTTGGCTCCGCCTGCCACTACCGGGGCGCGTGACAAGGCAATCGGTTCGAGATCGTATTCCAGCGACTGATCCGAACCGCAGGCACCGAGGAGCAACGAGAAAAGTATCCAGCGTCGCATCGGGCTCAAAGTCCAATCGTCGTGTACACCGACAGTGTCTGCCGCCAGAGGTGGTAGGTGCCCGCGGCGCTCGGCCGCGCTTGTCCGTTCATGCGCGCCTGGCACGCGGGCGCCGACAGGTCGCCGCCGGCCGCGTTGCAGGCCGAGGCTGCGGTTGGGTCGAAGGCCGACGTTCCCGTGTCGACCGGGAGCATCCACATGAATGCGTAGTTGGCGCCCAGGCGAATCTGCCGCCAGATCCGCATTTCCGCGGCCATTGACGGTTCCAGTTTGGTGCCATCGATGGCGGCGGGGTTGACGTGGCTTGCCGGAACCGCGCTGGTTTCCACACGAAACGTACCGCCCACGCGGTATTCCTTGCTCTCGTAGGCGACGCGGCCGCGCAGGTCCAGGCTGTCCACGAACCCACGGTACAGGACAACGTGGTCGGGGACGATGGTTCCGAGGGTTTGTTGCGAGGCCGGCCCAGCAATGAGGATGGTGACCTTGTCGTGGCTGCCGTAGCGCAGCCATCGCGCCATGCCCGTCACCGACCAGTGTCGCGAGGCCTGCAAACTGGCCCCCAAACTGTAGATGGAAGGCAGGTGGTAGCTCATCTGCCCCACCAGGCAGTTGCCTGTCGTGTTGGCGGGACACAAGGTTTGGTTGCCCGCCGTGGACGGCAATTGAATCTGCACGCTGTCCAAGGGCAGGGTCATGGCGCCGCCGCTGCCAAGTGGGGCACTGGTGTAGGCGACGCCCAGGGCAAGCCGTCCGCGATGGTAGGCCGCCCCGACCGAGAGGAAGTACGACGGTGCGATGAGGCCCCGCGTGGCCACATCGTAGCGAGCGGCGGCAGATGGGTTTTCCGTGCCCAGCGTCTGGCTCAGCGTCGCATTGCCCATCGCCGTGTCCTGGTCGAACACCAGATGCGTGGTTGGAAACAGGAAGCCCGGCGCAACAAGCCCTATTTCGATCGAATCCGATGCGTGGATGGCAAGGCCGGGGGTCAGGGCGATGTGGTTCATCTCCATGCTGACCAGGTGATAGCGGGCGGGCGCGTCCGCGCTGGCCGACATGTCGAGCTTGGTGGTGAAGGGGGAATACATCGCCACCGCGATGCCGAAGCGCCGGCCGATGCCCGCGCCCAAGGCGAAAAATCCATTCGGCCCGAGCGGCCAGCCGAATGGCTGCCGGGTCGCGCTGCCTTTCGCGCTTGGGAAGCTCGTGCTACCCGGATTGGTTCCGGTTTGCGGATCGATCGATGATCGGTCCACCGACACCGAGGTGGTTTGCAAGCTTCCGCTGAGGATCATTTGCGGACCCTGCAGAAGGCCGAGTCCCGCCGGGTTCCAATAGACGGCGGTCAGGTCTCCGGTGGTTGGTCCAGAAAAGCCCGTGTCCCCGACGTGCGAGTCGTCCAGCGGACCGGCGACAGCGCGGGTGCCAAGCAAGCCGACGGCGGTCGCGCCCAGGATCCAGGTCGTCAGTGTCTTTCGGCGGCGGAGCAACACGGTAGCCCGGACACAGTATCGCGACTGGTGCCAGACGTCGACGGGCGCGTGGCAGAATGTACCGTCTGGGCAAAACCGCTTGTCTTCTGGCGGACATTGAACCAAGCTCGGCCTGCTGCAGTGTCCAAGCAGCGCTTTTGCGATGCGTTCTCAATCTTGGTTTGGCAAGCTCTGGCAGCGTCTCAGCGCGGGCGTCGTACAAGACGTTCCGCCGCGCCTCGATGCATGCGAGGCGTGTCGCGAGGTCGACTGCACCCAGGAACGATGGGAGTCTTGCGAGAGGCGCTTGGCCACCGAAGCGGCGGCGCTCCGAGCAAGAGCCGGCGAGATGTCGGAGCTCTCCCCGCAAACGCGGCCCGAGTCGCAGGGTTCCGAAGCCGAGGTGCTGACAGCCGAGAAGCCCAAGCCGGCGCCTTCGTAGCGGACGAAGGCCATGGCACAGGCTCGTCGCTCGCGGGCCTGCCACCTGTTGGTCGCGTCCCTCGCGGAAGATGCACCGGTGAGTGGTCGGGCGGCACGGCTTCGGTGTATGGTGAGGCAGCCTCGATGATGCTGCCTCTCTCCAATCCTGCTGGCGACGTCTCGGCACCGGCGAGCTCGCTCGATGGTTCGCCGCGCCGGATTTCGGTCGCGCTCTGTACCTACAACGGCGGGCGCTACCTCGAGGCACAGCTCGAAAGCATCTTGGCCCAGACCCGGCAACCTGCCGAGTTGGTTGCGTGCGACGACGGCTCGACGGACGACACCCTCGCGATCCTCGAGCGTTTTGCCAGGCGCGCGCCCTTTTCGGTGCGGCTCGAGCGCAATCCGACCACGCTGGGCTCGACCAAGAATTTCGAGAAGGCGATCGGCCTTTGCGCGGGCGAGCTCATCGCGACCTCGGACCAGGACGACGTCTGGTTGCCGGAGAAGCTCGCTGCCAACGAGGCGGCCTTCGATGTCGAGCCGGCGCGCGGACTGGTATTCAGCGACGCCCAGATCGTGGACGAGGCGCTGCGGCCGCTTGGTCACACGATGTGGGAGGGTATCCAATTCGGTGGCTTGGCGCGCCGGCAGGTCCGCCGAGGCCGTTCTTTCGAGGTGCTGCTACGGCAGTGGCTGGTGACCGGCGCGACCATGATGCTTCGCGCGGACCTGCGGCCGTTCATCTTGCCCATTCCGGAGATTTGGATCCATGACGGGTGGATCGCCGTGATCGTTGGTGCGTTGGCGCCGGTTGGGCTGGTCGCACGGCCGCTGGTCCAGTACCGGCAACATGCGGCCCAACAGATCGGCGGCAAGAAGCTCAGCTGGCGCGAGCTGTACGACAGGGCCCGCGCGCTTGGGCCCTCGCACTATCGTCTGACCTATGATCGGTTTGTGTTGGCGCGAGAGCGCCTGCAGGGATTCGCCACACAGGTTCGCGATCCGCGATACCTGGTGATGCTCGACGAGAAGGTCGAGCATCAGAAGCGCAGACTGGAAATCGCCGAAGAGCCCTCGCGACCCAAGCGTGTGCTACGGGCGTTGAGCGAGCTGGCACGCGGTGGCTACACCCGCTATTCGCCGAATTCCAAGCATTTCGTGAAGGACCTGATCTTCTGATTTGAAGACCATCAAGGCGGCGAATGCCTTGTCTTGACTTCCGGGCGGCGGCGTCAATCATTGGGGGCCACCATGCATACGCCAACGCCTGGTTTTCCAAGCACGGAAGTTCTCGACACGCACCGCAAGGCGCTCGCCATCAACCTCGATGCGCGTCGCTACGGAACCTTCGCCGAGATTGGCGCCGGTCAGGAGGTGGCGCGCTGGTTTTTTCGCGTCGGCGGCGCGTCGGGCACGATCGCCAAGAGCATCTCCGCCTACGACATGGCGGTCAGCGATGCGATCTACGGTCACACCGAACGCTACGTTTCGCGTGAGCGCCTGCAAAACATGCTCGATTACGAGCACGAGAAGAACGTGAAGCGTCTCAGCGGTGCGCGCGGCGACACGACGGCGTTTTTCGTTTTCGCCGACACCGTCGCGGCCAAGGGCTTTCGCAGCAACAAGGAATCGCACGGTTGGTTGGGGCTGAAGTTTCAGACCCATCCGCGCGACCAGGAAAGTCAGATCGTCATGCACGTGCGCATGCTCGATCGCGAGGCCAGCCTCCAGCAGGAGGCGCTCGGCATCGTCGGGGTCAACCTGCTCTACGGTGCGTTCTTCATGCACCACGAGCCCGATCTGCTCGTGAAGTCGCTGCTCGACAATCTGTCGAGTGACCGCATCGAGATCGACATGATCCAATTCGCGGGCATCGAGTTTCGCCACGTCGACAACCGCCTCATGAGCCTCAAGCTCGTGCAACTCGGGCTGTCGCAGGCGGCGATGTTCGACTCGAAGGGCGAGGTGCTTCAGCCAACAGAAGTGCTGCATCGCAAGCCGGTGCTGGTCCAGCGCGGGGCTTTTCGCCCGGTCACCAAGGTCAACATCGACATGTCGCGCTGTGCGCGCAGGGCTTTCGCGAAGACACTCGCCCGACCGGAGACCGAGCTGGTCGAGATCATGGAAATCAGCATGCGCAATCTTCTGCGCGAAGATGGTGCCATCGACGCGCGCGATTTTCTGGAGCGAGCGGATGTCTTGGGCGCGGCCGGAAAGACCGTTCTCATCTCGGACTACTTCGAGTACTACCGGCTGGCGGGCTACTTGCGACGCTGCACCGGCGAGCCGATCGCCTTCGTGCTCGGCGTGGGCAGCGTGCTGCAGATCTTCGACGAGAAGTACTACGCCAACCTGGGCGGCGGCATCTTGGAAGCGGTCGGTCGCCTGTTTGGCAAGGATCTGCAGCTCTTCGTCTATCCGATGCTCGATCTGCCGAGCAGCAAGGTTGTTACCGCGTCGAACCTGGAGCTACCCACCGGGATCGCCCCACTCTATCGCTACCTGCTCGAGCGCGGCTCGCTCGCACAACTGGACGACCACGATCCAAAGGTGCTGCCCATCCTGCCGCGCGAGGTGCTGCGGCTGATCAAGCTGGGCGACGCGAGCTGGGAGCACATGGTGCCGGCGGAAATCGCGCAGATTATCAAGGCTCGTGGTTTCTTCGGTCAGCCGAAACGTGGCTAGGAGGGGGGCGAAACATGACTGTACGAAGGTCGGCCATGGTTCTGGTCGTGGCGTGCTGTGCAACTGCGTGCGGGTGGTTTTTTCGCGCGCCCTCTCCCGTGGCGACGATTCGGTATCCGTCGGCGAAAGGCACGGCCGACGATCTGCTGGTCCTTTTGCCGGGCCGCGCCGCCCGCGCGCACAGCTTTGCCGAGCAAGGCATCATCGACATCGTCAACCACACCAGCCCCGGTGTCGACGCGGTTGCCGTCGATGCGACGCTCGGGTACTACATCCATCGCAACCTGCCCGAGCGTTTGGATGTCGACGTGATCGAGCCCGCCCGGGCGCACGGGTATCGCGCCATTTGGCTTGCCGGCATTTCGATGGGGGGGCTTGGCACGGTTCTGTACGCCCAGCGACATCCCAAGTCGGTCGCAGGGGTGATGCTGGTGGCGCCATTTCTGGGCGATGAACCCGTGATTGCGGAAATCGAAGCTGCCGGCGGATTGCACCAATGGGTGCCGCCGCCATCGATCGACCCCGAGGACTACCAGCGTGAGCTGTGGCGCTGGCTGAAATCGTGCACGGCACGGCCGGAAAGCTGCCCTCGGATTCTGCTTGGCTTCGGTTCCGACGACAGGTTCGTGCGTGCACACCGCTTGCTCGCCGCGGAGATGCCGGCAAGCCAAGTCGTCGAGGTTCCTGGCGGGCACACCTGGGGGCCGTGGCAGAAGCTCTTTGCCGCGCTCTTGCCCAAGATGAAGCAGCCCTGACAAGCCGCGCAGCCCTGCCGAGTTGGGATTGACAGTGTTAGCTGCGGCTGTTAGCCTTAGCTAACAATGGCTCCAGCGGCTAACACTGTCGACCAGGAAATCAGCTCCTCGCTGGAGGACTACCTCGAAACCATCTACCTGCTGGTGCAGGAGCAGGGCTTTGCCCGCGTCAAGGACGTGGCGCGCGCGCGCGACGTGAAGGCCGCCTCGGTTTCCATCGCGCTTCGCAAGCTGGCCGAGCTCGATCTGGTGCGCTACGAGCGGCGCGAGTACATCGCCCTTACGCCCGAGGGCGAAAAGGCCGGGCGGCGGGTCTTCTCGCGCCATCGTCTGCTCACCCGATTTTTCGAGGAAGTTCTGAGCATGCCGGCCGAGGCGGCCAGCGAGCAGGCCTGCGCCATGGAGCACAGCCTGACCGACGAGGCCATGGTGCGCATGGTGCGTTTCTTCGAGTTCCTGGGCGCTTGTCCATCCGTCATCGAGAGTTTTCGCCAGTGTCCGATGGTGCAAGATCGAAAGTCCACCGCGCACGTTCGCATGCCGCAGTGGTGCTCGGTCTGTGCGAAGAAGAAGGAGTTCCAGTCCATG
>PMLH01000440.1 GCA_003159055.1 Myxococcales bacterium | reverse complement strand
GCACCTCTTGTGGCATAGGCGTTATCCACCACGATCTGCCCGTACGCGAAGCCACTTTCTAGAGGCGATTCCGGCGCTTGCGGACGGTCAGCCAGGGCGCGAGCTGGGGTGAAATTTCCCGCGAAGCCCAGAGGCGAGTTTTCAGCCGCGGGGGGCGCGGCCAGGGTAGTCGCGTGGACCACGGCGGGGATCGCACCGATGGCGATCGCGGCCACGAGCAAGCACGCCCAGGCGCGGACGTGGCCGAAGAGCGCGGTGGCCAGGGTCGAGTTTTTTCTTTTAGCTGCCATGCCGAGGCGACAGTCTACCACTGCCACGCCCACCACGGACCGCGCCGGCCGTCGCGCTGGCACGATGGAGTGGACCGGCCCTTGCGCCCGGAGCGAGCACGCCAGGATCGCAGGCGTAGGCACAATGCCCATGCGAGCGGAGGTGCAAGGGCCGGGACACGGTGACCGAGGCACAGTCTCCGCGCTGGCCTCGATACCGCGCCTATCGCCGCAGGTTGCTTTCCATCGTGGTGATCCAGGCGTCGATGGCAGAGCCACCGTTGGCCATGGCCACGAGCAGCCGCCCGAGCGCCACCAAGCCGCGACCGTCGAGTCGGTGGATCGTGTCGCCCAGGCGCGCGTTGTCGTCGCCGTTCCACACCGCCCACGCCACCAGCAGCATGGTGCGTTCTCCGCCGGAGAGTGGACCGCCACCAGCCGCGAGCAGGGCCATGGCATCGTCAGTTGGGCCACTCGGCGTCCAAAGCTCGCGCAGGCCCACGCAGGCGCACAGCGCGCGGCACACGCGCGCGTTCTGGGAATCGGATTCAAACATCGTCGGCCTCCTCCTCGGCTGCCTCGTCGTCCAAAGCGGTGAGCAGCTCCGTGGTTTCCACCGCTTCGTTCTCGTCTTGGCCTTCGGGCTTTCGAATCCTCGCGCTGTCGGGCGCGTGCAGCCGCGCACCCGGGTGGGTCGCATCGTGGATCTCCTTCAATTTTCGGATTGCCACGTGCGAGTAGATCTCCGTCGTGGTCAGCGACACGTGGCCCAGCATCGCCTGGATGAAGCGGATGTCCGCCCCGTTTTCCAGCATCAGGGTGGCCATCGTGTGCCTGAATAGGTGGCACGCGCCGGTCTTGCCGAGGTTCGCGCCGCGCACGTACCCGCGCACGAGCGCGGTGAGTGCGCCGCCGCCGAAGGCCTCGCCGTCCACGGTCAAAAAGATCGTCCCGTCGTCGGGCTCCACCACCAGCTCGGGCCGCACCTCGCGCTGGTACTTTTCGACCCAGGCGATCGCCCGCGAGCCAATCGGGATCATGCGATCCTTCTTGCCCTTGCCCTGCCGGACCAGCAGCGTCCCGCGCTCTATGTCCAGGTCGTAGATCGCCAGGCCCGCCAGCTCCATGCGCCGAATGCCCGTGGAATACAGCACCTCCAGCATCGCCCGGTCGCGCACCCCAAGCTGCGTTTCCAGATCGGGCTGGCTCAGCACCGCCTCGGCTTCGCTCGTAGTCAGCACGTGCCGCGGCAGGCGCTTTTCGAGCTTCGGCAGCTCGATTTCACTCGCGGGATTTGACAGCAAATAGTTCTGCTTCACCAACCAGCGGAAGAAGGATCGTGCACACGACAGTGCCGTGTACTGCGAGCGAAAGGTCAGCGGCTTGCCGTCGTGCTTGCGCCGGTGAAAGAGCCATCTCTGGTAACGTTCCAGCACGGGCTTGGTCACGTCGGCCGGCCGGCGCAAGCCACGCTCGCTGCACCACACGCTCAGGCCCGCGAGCTGCTCCACCCGGTTGCCCACCGTGCGCTCGGCGAAGTTCTGCACGCGCATCCAGTCGCCAAAGCGCGACACCAGCACCGGGAAGCCCACCGAATCGCCGGGGTCGCCCGCGATCACTGGCGCCTTGTGCCCGCGCTTTCGCCGAGGCATCAGGACACCCCTACCGCCGCGCAGGCTTCGACTACGTACGACGACCGCCGGGCTTCAGCCTCGATATGTGCGTTTCCCCTGCTCTTGTCATCGTCCGCGCGTTCTGCCCTGGAATTCTCGATGGTTTTCGACGTTTCCTCACCCCGCCACCCGGCCGCCACCCCACCGCCACCGGCCCGCAAGGTGGCCGCCAGGTCCCCCTCCGCACCCCGCCAGGTCTTGACCGTAGTTGAGCCAGTGCTTGCCGCACGCAGCATCTCCACATCGATCAGCCCCGTCAAATGCGGTGTCCCGTCCGCGCCGCCGCCGTCGTAGGTCAGCTCGTACACGAAGCCCGTGCCATTGCTTCCCCGGTGCACAGCCACGTATTCCAGCTCCACCAAGCGGTCAAGGTGGATGCGCGTCTGCGTCGCGCCCCAGCCCGTGGCCGCGCGCACCTCGCGGCGGCTAAAGCGAAAATCCTTCCGCTCCAGTGCGCGCCGCTGGCACTCGCCGCGCACCCACCCGTCAATCAGCGCCAGCAAACGCCGCGTCTGCGGCGGCAGCTCGTCCACCGATCGCCCGAGCACCTGGTGCGCCAGCCGATTCGCCACCGCGATGTCCTCGACGGTCACCTCGATATACGTGAGCGACTGCCCGCGATGCTGCACGGTCTTCTGTGGTCGCTGGTATTGGTGCAGAAGCGCAATCGTCCGGATCAGCGTCAGATACTTCATGTGGTCCCGCCGCGTCCGCGTCCGGTCGTCCATGAAAGTCAGTTGCCGCGCGTAGGGATTCGCCACCAAAAGTGGCCGCAGCAAGCGCTGTGCGTTTCGGTGCACCGTCAAAATCGCCCGTTTTTCCTCGCGCGCCAGCAGACCCTCCAGCGTCTGCCGCTCGCGCTGG
>PMLH01000537.1 GCA_003159055.1 Myxococcales bacterium | reverse complement strand
CGTTCAGCATGCGGTTGGCGTGCGGGTCGGGGCTTTCCGCCTGGAAATTTGACAAGAGGTCATTCCAGACCTTGCCAAGGCTGGCGAAGGCGGCGTCGATCGCGCCGGGCTTGCTGTACTTGTCGACGATAGCCTTGCCTATCTTCTTGTTCATGACGTAGAGCGAGTCGTACTTGGGCTCGTTGCCCTGCTCGACGTATGCGAGGACGAACGAGAAGGTTTCTTCCTGACCCGGCGCCAGGTTCAGATTGATCTGGTGGGCGCCAATGGGATTCCAGCCGAAGGCCTTGCTGTTCGTGCACTTTCCGGCAAAGGGAACCTTCGGGTCGTGCAGGCCCTCATGGATGCCGACGAAGGCATCACGGCTGGTGTCGTAGCCGTCGACGGGCCGCGTACAGGCGAACAGGGTGTAGTGGTTGCGTCGCTCGCGGTATTCGGTCTTGTGGTAGATCGCGCTGCCGTCGATCTCGACTTCGCCGATCGAGTAGGTGCGCTGCAGGTTGTTCATGTCGTTGGCTGCCTCGAACAGGCAGAATTCTTGGAAGGTGAAAATCTTCGGCTGCTTGGCAACCTTCGCCTTGTTGCGAACCGTGACCTTCCACAACTCTAGGTTCTCGCCCGGCGGGACGAAGAACAGCATCTCGACTTCCAGGCCGTCCTTCTGGCCGATGATGCGCGTGTAGCCCAACCCGTGGCGGCATTCGTAGCTGTCGAGCTTGGCCTTGNNCGTTGTTGTAGCGGTAGCGCGTGAGCCGGCGCAGCTTGGCGTCCTTCCAGAAGGTGTAGCCGCCGGCGGTGTTGGTGCAGAGCCCGAAGAATTCGTCCTGACCCAAGTAGTTCAGCCATGGCAGGGGCGTGTCCGGTCGTACGATTACGTATTCCCGCTTGCTGTCGTCGAAGTGGCCAAAGGGATTCTTCATCTCGGGGGGACTCCTGAAGAATGGGTTCTAGCGTTCACCCTGACTCCTCGGCTTCTTTCGAACCGAGGGGAGCTGCCGACGCAGAATATGCGGTTTGAGGCTGGGTGCATAGTCGCTTTGTAGGAAATGTCTGACCATGGATGCGGATGTGCTACCCGAGGAGAACAACACTCTCCAAGCAATTGGGAAGAATTTCGACGGCCGAATGGCTCTTACCAAGTGCAGGGCTCGGAACATGGCGCGTGGCCGCCCGCGCTGAGCCCATGCGAACCCAAAACTGAGAGGACCCGCCATGACAAAAAATGTGTGGAGATTCCAGCTGCTGGCCGCGGGGGGACCTGTCGAGCTTGGTTCGGCGCGGACCATCGTGGGAAGGAATGGAAACCCTTCCAGGTTTTCCATCTCAACGGTGGTGGCTGCACTTGTCCTGTTCGGCGCTTGCAGCGTTTCAAACCAGGGATTGGTCGAGCAAGGCAAGGGGGCGCGCGGCGGTGTATCCGGAAGCGGCGGCGCGACCGTTGGTACGGGATCGGGAGGCTCGTCCGGATTTGGCGGCATGGATGCGAGCGGAGATGCACCCGGGCCCGGTCAGGTGCCAACGGGCGGAAGCTTCGACTCGGGCGGGGTGCTCGAATCGGATGGAGGTTCTGCGACGGCCGGTTCGCCTGGGTCGGGCGGCAGCCGGGGAACTGGCGGCGGGACGGCGGCGGAAACTGACGGCGGGACGGCGGCGGAAACTGGCGGCGCACCGGGGACCGGAGGACGGCCGGGAACTGGCGGCGGGGCGGCGGCGGAAACTGGCGGTGCACCGGGGACTGGCGGCGTGGGGAAAACCGGCGGTGCGTCGGGGACAGGCGGGCAGCCCGGAACAGGCGGACTGCCTACATCGGGTGGGCGGTCAGGCAGCGGCGGGGTGACAGGGATCGGTGGCGCGACCGGCGCCGCAGGCACCGGAGGCGCCACCGGCGCAGATGGCGGCCCAGTTTGTCCAAGCCAACCCCCACCTCAGTCATGTTGCTACCGCGATCAGGAATGCGACAGGAACGAACAATGCGTCGGCGCCTCATGTTCCAGCGCGTCGTCCCAATTGGGCGTGTGCAAACCCGGTGCAGGTCCCGCACGCGGGTCGTGCTGGCAAGACTCTGACTGTCCATCAACCGAGCAATGTCAGGGCGCAAGGATCTGTGCGTGTGGCGCCAATTGCCTGCAGGCGGACAGGGCAGGCACTTGCGTGAGGCAGTAGCCGCAGTAACTGCGGCCGATTGCACGGGGCACCCGTTCGGCGGCCGAATCTGCGCAGGCTCAACCCGGGAATGACAAGCCGCGCAGGCGACCGCCGGCGCGTCGGGCAGCGATCGCTGCTCACGAGACGAACGCGAATCGTCGCCCATCGCGTCGCCGAGCAATGTGACCGGCAATTCGAAAAGCCTCCTTTCCGAAAAGCCTCCTTTCGTACCCCAAGGCCTTGCGCTAGATTGCCGCGGCTGAGGACAAGACATGCCGCAATACTTGGGACTTGATTCGAGCACACAGAGCCTGTCGGCCCTGATTGTTGATACCGACACCGGCAAGGTGGTGGCGGACAAAAGCGTGAACTTCGGCGAGCGCTTGCCGCAATACAAATCGCCCAAGGGATTCCTGCCCAACGACGACGCAAGCATCAAGCATTCTGATCCACTGATGTGGGTCGACGCGCTCGATCTGGTGTTGCAAGAGCTGCGCGCCGCTGGCGTCGACTTGTCGAAGGTTCGGGGCATCAGCGGCGCTGGCCAGCAACACGGTTCGGTGTACTTGTCGAAGTCGTTCGACCAGGTCGGCGATTGGTCGCCGGCCACGCCGCTCTCCGAGCAAGTGCGTCCGCTGCTTTCACGAACGACGTCGCCGATCTGGATGGACAGCTCGACCAGCATCGAGTGCGAAGAGATTGCGCGCGCCGCCGGGGGCGATGAGAAGGTGGCCGCTATCTCGGGCTCGCGCGCGACCTTGCGGTTCACTGGGCCGCAGATTCGCCGCTTCTACAAGACCGCGCCCGCGGAATGGCAGCGCACGACCGAGATTCACTTGGTCAGCTCCTTCATCGCGTCGCTGCTGGTTGGCAAGAGTGCTGGCATCGACATGGGCGACGGCGCGGGCATGAATCTGCTCGATCTCGCGCACGGCAAGTGGGACGCGGGCCTGCTCGACGCGACGGCGCCGGGGCTTGCACAGAAACTGAAGCCCGCGGTGGCCAGCACCACCGTGGTCGGCGAAATCGCCGGCTACTTCATGAAGAAGTACGGCTTCGCAGCCGGTACCAAGGTGGTCGCTTTCACCGGCGACAACCCGAGCAGCCTGGTCGGCATGGGTGCCAGTCGCCCCGGCACTGCCGTGATCAGCCTCGGCACCAGCGACACGGTTTTCACCGCGATGACCGCGCCGCGCACCGACCCGCAGGGCTACGGCAGCGTGTTCGGCAACCCGGCCGGCGGCTTCATGTCGCTCGCGTGTTTTGCCAACGGCTCGCTGGCGCGCGAAGAAATCGCCCGGCGTTTTGGCCTTTCGTGGAATGACTTCGCCAGCGCCATCGTCGACCAAACCAAGCCCGGCAACGGCGGCAACATGCTGCTGCCGTATTTCGTGCCTGAAATCACCCCGCGCGTGCTCAAGGCGTCGCCGCGCTGGTTCGGCAGCGAGGCCTTCGTGGCCGGCAAAGACGCGGCCGCATCCGCGCGCGCAGTGGTCGAGGCGCAGGCGCTCAGCATGCGTCTGCACTCGGAGTGGATCGGCGAAACCATGAAGACGGTGCTGGTCACCGGTGGCGCGTCCCGCAACAAGGGACTTCTGCGCGTGCTCGCCGACGTTTTCCAGGCCGTCATCATGCCACTCGCGGTGTCCAACTCGTCCGCGCTCGGCGGCGCCTTGCGTGCGGCGCAAGCGGTTGGCGGCCTCGCTTGGGACGACCTGTTTGTCCGCTTCGCGCCGCCCGAACGTGATCTGCGGGTCGAACCCAATCCCACCACCCAGTCGGTTTACAAAGAAATGGCCGCCGAGCTCAAGCAGCGGCTCAAGCAAGTGTTGTAAGAGGCGCAAGCCTAGCTCCAGAAAGGATAAAGCCCATGTCACCCATCTTTAACGGCATCGAACCCATCCAGTACCAGGGACCGGAATCGCAGAACCCGCTGGCGTTCCGCTTCTACGACAAGAACCGCATCGTGCGCGGCAAGCGCATGGATGAGCAGCTGCGCGTAGCGGTTTGCTACTGGCACACCTTCTGCGGCACCGGCTCCGACCCGTTCGGCGCTGCGACGTTCGACCGCGCCTGGCAGGGCGACGGCGATGCGTTCGAGTTGGCCAAGCTGAAGGCGGAAGCCGCGTTCGAGTTTTTCCAGAAGCTCGGCGTTCCCTACTACTGCTTCCATGACCGCGATGTCGCGCCCGAGGGCAAGTCGCTGGCCGAGAGCAACGACATCCTCGACCGCATGGTCGACATCCTCGCGGCCCATCAGCAGCGCACGGGCGTCAAGCTCCTGTGGGGCACCGCCAATCTGTTCAGCAATCCGCGCTTTATGTCCGGCGCGTCCACAAATCCCGACCCGGAAGTGTTTGCCTACTCCGCCGCGCAGGTCAAGAAGGCGCTCGACGTCACGAAGAAGCTGGGCGGCGAAAACTACGTCCTATGGGGTGGCCGCGAAGGCTACGAGACGCTG
>PMLH01000573.1 GCA_003159055.1 Myxococcales bacterium | reverse complement strand
CAACATCGACACGCTCAACGTCGCGCCCACCCAGGACCCGGCGACCTCCCGCATGACCATCGTGGTCAAAGGCGACGACACCGTGCTCGAGCAAGTCACCAAGCAGCTCAACAAGCTTGTCGATATCATCAAGGTGCAGGATTTCCAGGACGGCGAGTACGTCGACCGCGAACTGGTGCTCGTCAAAGTCAGCGCGGACACCAAGTCGCGCCCCGAAGTGATGCAGATTTGCGACATCTTTCGCGCGAAGATCGTGGATTTCGCCCACAAGACGCTCACGATCGAACTCACGGGCGACGAATCGAAAATCAGCGCGTTTTTGGACTTGATGGAACCGTTCGGCATCCGCGACATTACCCGAACCGGCAAGGTCGCAATGCCGCGCAAATGACGAAGCGCGGCGCCCGGGAACCCGCGAAACAACGCAGGATTCAGCCCGGAACAATCAGAATGGAGAATACACACCATGGCAGTCATTGATTTTGGCGGCGTAAAGGAACGCGTTGTCACCCGCAAGGAATTCACGCTGGCGAAAGCCCGCAGCGTCCTCAAGAACGAGGTCATCGCCGTGATCGGCTACGGCGTCCAGGGCCCCGCCCAGGCGTTGAACATGAAGGACAACGGGTTCAACGTCATCGTCGGCCAAGCGCCCGAGTTCAAACGCGACTGGGACCGCGCCCGTGCCGATGGCTGGGTGCCCGGCAAGAACCTGTTCGACATCGAGACCGCGGTGAAGAAAGGCACGATCATTCAGATGCTCGTTTCCGATGCGGCCCAACGCTCCATCTGGCCGAAGATCAAGAAGCGCCTCAAACCGGGCGATGCGTTGTATTTCTCGCATGGCTTCTCGATTACGTACCGCAAGAAAAGCGGTGTGGTTCCCCCGAAGAACGTCGACGTGATCATGGTCGCCCCCAAGGGTTCGGGGCTCAACGTGCGCCGCAACTTCTTGTCCGGCGCAGGCATCAACAGCAGCTTTGCCGTCGAGCAGGATGCGACTGGCCGCGCGCGTGAGCGTGCCATCGCTCTCGGCATCGCCGTCGGCTCCGGCTATCTGTTCCCGACCACCTTCAGGCAGGAAGTCTTCAGCGACCTGACCGGCGAGCGNNGAGCTGACCCAGAGCCTCATCCGCCTGGTCGACGAGAACGGCATGGACTGGATGTACTCGAACTGCTCGGCCACCGCGCAGCGGGGCGCGCTCGATTGGCGTCCGCGCTTCAAGCAGGCGGTGATGCCAGTCTTCGAGTTGCTCTATGACCGCGTGTCGTCCGGCAAGGAGTGCGCGCGCGTGCTCGAATCGACGGGCGGCGCCGACTATCAGCAGCGGCTCGGCAAGGAGCTGGCCGAGCTCGGCAACAGCGAGATCTGGCGCGCTGGCAAGGCGACCCGCGCTCTCCGTCCGAAGGAGGCCGCCAAGGCCATCTCCGCCGACACCAAGGGCATCGGCGGCCGCAGCGAAAACTAGTGAGTAGGTCACCACAGAGGTTCTGAGAGCGCAGAGTCCGGAATGGCAAAGGGAGCTCGGATCCAGATCCGGACTCCCTTCTTCTCATCCGGCTCTGCGTCTCCGTGCTCTCTGTGGTTAAATTCTCCTCGTGTTCCTTCCCAAATCCGCGCTTGCCTCGACCATCACGGCGCAGATAGGTCCCACCAACACCGGCAAGACCCATCGCGCGGTGGAGCGAATGCTCACGCACGAGACCGGCATGATCGGGCTGCCGCTGCGCCTGCTGGCCCGCGAAATCTACGACCGGGTCTCGGCCCGGGTCGGCGAAGGGGCGGTGGCTTTGGTCACCGGCGAGGAAAAGCGCATGCCGCCGCGGCCGCGCTACTTCGTCTGCACCGTCGAGGCGATGCCGGCAAATCGCGAGGTCGACTTTCTGGCGGTCGACGAGGTTCACCTGGCCGGCCACGTCGAACGGGGACACGTGTTCACCGACCGCATCCTGCATTGGCGGGGCCGACTGGAGACGTGGCTGCTCGGCGCCGACACCATCCGGCCGATTCTTGAACGCCTGGCTCCCACCGCGACCATCGAACGCAAGCCGCGCCTGTCGCGCCTATCGTGGGGCGGAAATTCGACTTTGCGTGGGCTGCCGCCGCGAACCGCGGTGGTCGCGTTTTCGGTCGACCGCGTGTACGAGCTCGCCGAGCGGCTGCGCGCGCGGCGCGGCGGCGCGGCAGTCGTGATGGGCGCTCTCTCGCCACGGGCCCGTAATGCGCAGGTGGCACTCTACCAGTCGGGCGAGGTCGACTATATGGTTGCGACGGACGCCATCGGCATGGGCCTGAACATGGACGTCGACTGCGTTGCCTTCGCCGACTTGCGAAAGTTTGACGGGCGCAAGCTGCGCGAGCTGGAGGACGCCGAGCTGGCGCAGATTGCCGGGCGCGCCGGACGCCATCACAACAACGGGAAGTTCGTCACCTTGGCGCCGCTGCCCGCGCTTGCGCCCAGCACGGTGCGCGCCATCGAGGAGCATCACTTTCCCGTGCAGAAGACGGTCTTTTGGCGCAACAGCGATCTCGACATGCGTTCGCTGGAGGCGCTTTCTGCCTCGCTCTTGCGCAAGCCACTGGACGGCTGCCTCGAGCTGGTTGACGATGCCGACGATACGCGCGCTCTTGCACGCCTCGCTGCCGATCCAGAAATCGCTGCGCGTTGCCGAGCGCGAGCGAACGTCGAGCTAATTTGGCAGGTTTGCCAAATCCCCGACTACCGCCAGCTTCAGCTCGACGACCACTTCAAGCTTTTGCGCGCGGTGTTCCTGCAACTGACCGGCCCGCGCGGCCGGCTGGAAAAGGACTGGATCGCGCGCCACCTCGAGCGTCTGTCGGACCTGCAGGGCGACATCGACACCCTGCTCGCGCGCATGGCGTTCATCAGAACCTGGACCTACATCACGCACCACACGCGCTGGCTCGACGACGCTCGGGCGTGGCAAGAACAGGCCCGTGCTCTGGAAGACGACTTGAGTGATGCCCTGCACGAGAAGCTGGTCCGTCGCTTCGTCGACGCCAGCGCTCGGCGCAATGGCAATCGCGCACCCGCGCGCGGCGTTTTTGCCCAGCAGCTTCAGGAAGCGATGGCCGCCATGCCGGATGCGGATCCGACGGTTTCGGTCAGCACCGACGCGTGGGTCGAGTCGATGGTGGAAGCCAGAGACGATCGCTTTGGCCTCGGCGAAGGAACGCAGATCCTCGGCGACGACCGCGTGGTCGGCCGAATGAGTCGGGGCGCGGATCGTCTGCATCCGGAAATTGCGGTGACCTTGGACGAGCTTGGGCCAGGGGCGAAGTTACGGCTGCAGCGCCGTTTGGTGGCCTGGACCAGGGATCTGGCCGAGGCGCTATTGCAGCCGCTGCGCGACGAGCGTCTTGCGAAGCTGGGGCCAGCAGCGCGCGGCATTCTGTATCAGCTGGAACAGGGCATGGGCACGGCGCTCGCCCGCGACGCGCAGGCGCAGTTGCGACAGATTGATCCGGCCGACCGCAGTCGCCTGGGGCGGGCCGGTATACGACTGGGCCGGCACGTGCTCTTTTCTGCACCGCTGTTGCGACCTGAACCGATGCTCGTGCGTGCGGCGCTGTGCGAAGCTGCGTTGGGGCCGGGAATTCGCGTGGTTCAGGGCCATCTCGGGGCGCTTTTCCTGATGCCCGTCGACGAGGTCGACGATGAAACCTATGTCGCCCTCGGCTATCCGATCTTCGGCGGCGTGGCGATTCGCGCGGACGAGGTTGAGCCGCTGGCGGCGCGCATCGCAGGCGGCGCCCGCGAAAAGGCCGTCGCCCAGCGGCTGGGTTGCGACCCGGAGGTGGCCGGAGCGGTCTTCGATGCGCTTTTCGAACGCCGCCGGGGTCGATAGTAACGGAAACCCTTGGAGGGTTTCCAAACCTTCCCGCGACGCTACGCTGCCGGCGAAGCCAGCGAAGCGTAGGCTCCGCACGCGCGATGGTAATGGAAACCCTGGGAGGGTTTCAGCTCTGCACTCGGCACCTGCCGCCCGCCCTGCCACCCCCTCGCTACGCTCGGCCTCGCAAACCTTCCTGCGACGGTTGCTGCGGCTCCATGAAGTCCCCTTGGGCCGATTCGACGGATCAGTCGGCTCTGAACCTGGTCTACCTGCTCGGGTTTCAGCCAGATTTCCGCCAGCTCTCGCTCTTCGGCGAGTCGGACGAGACCTATCATCTGCGCGGTGGCAACCAGCGCCTGCCCGCGGCTATCGCCGACCATCTCGCCCAGCGCTTCGGCAACGTCAGGCTCGGTCACTGGCTGCAGCGCCTTGCCGGCACCTCCGCTGGGCGCTACGAGCTGACCTTCGACAGGGCCGATAGTGCCGGCGGCTCCACCGTGGTGGTGGCCGATTACGTGGTCTTGGCGCTGCCCTTCGCGGTGCTTCGCGGGATCGACACAGCCAACGCAGGTTTCGACGCGCGGAAGAAGGAGGCGATTTCCGATCTGGGCCGCGGTCGCAGCGGCAAGACCCAGCTCCAGTTCTCGACCCGTCTGTGGAATCACCGTGGCCCGTGGCCCGGCATCGGCAATGGATCGAGCTACGCCGACACCGGTTACCAGTCGAGCTGGGAAGCCACCCGCGCGCAATCGGGCGACCGGGGCATCATGGTGTTCTTCTCGGGAGGCGAGACCGCCGCGTCCATGGCCACCAGCAGGCCCTACGCCAGCGCAGACGATGCCGGGGCTGCCGCCGACGCCATCACGGCCCTGCGCCGAGCGGAACCGGTCTTCCCGGGCCTGACGGCCGTGTGGAACGGCAAGGCAACCCAGTCTCTGCCCCACAAGAGCCCGTTGCTTGGCGCTTCGTATTCCTACTGGCGGGTGGGCCAGTACACGTCCTTCGGCGGCTACGAAGGCGTCACGCTCGGTGGCGTGCTCTTTTGCGGTGAGCACACCTCGCAGGACTTTCAAGGCTTCATGGAAGGCGGAGCGTCTGAGGGCGAACGCGCAGCCACCGACCTCATGGGGCTACTTCGATAGGTCCTTGGCATGTCGATGCCACTGCGGACCGGCGCTACGTCGCGATCGCTTTCACCTCGGCCACCGCACGATCGACCTCTTCCGGAGTGTTCAAGAGCCCTGGGGTCAGACGCGCGTACGAGTTGAGGTAGGGGCTGTCGCTGGCAACGATCTTGCGCGCGAGCAGGCGTTCAACAATGGTCTTCGGGTCCATTCCGTCGATCTCGAAACAGGTGATTCCAGACGACAAAGCCTCGGACATGGGCGTGTGCAGCTTCACCTTCGGGATGGCCGCCAGCGCTTCTCGACAGCGCTGGCCGAGCTCGTGAATGCGCGCGGTCACGCGCGCCTTGCCGATCTTCTGATGGAAGCGAAACGCCTCGGCCAGCGCCCAGCGGTGCTCGAAGGCGTGAAAGCCCCCGGGCGTCGTGCGCGGGCCCGGCGGCAGGGCGTCGGGTGCCTTACCGTGCATCCACGCCTCCAGCGCCGCCCACTCGAAGCTCGGGATGATCCCCGCGTGCCCGGTCCACGCGTCTGCCTTGCCCCACACGATCCCGGTCCCGCGCGGTCCGAACAGCCACTTGTGACAACCGGCGACCAGGAAGTCGCAGCCCAGCTCTGCCATCGATTCTTGCTCGACCCCGAAGCCGTGGACAGCATCGACGCACAAGAGCGCCCGCTCGGGGTCGGCGCGCTTCCGGTTGATCTCGGCGAGCGCGTCCGCCATGCGGCGGATGGGCAGCTTCACGCCCGTCGACGAATGGACCCAGGTCACCGCAACGGCACGCGTCCGCGGGCCGACGCCCTTCATCAGATTCGCGACGATCTCGCCCTCGGTGGCCCGCTCTGGCACCGCGTAAAGCGGGACCTTGCGTACCTTGGCGCCCGTGTGCAGCGCGCGCAAGCGCAGCGATTCGTAGGTCACGTAGTGGTCGTGCGTCGTCGTCAGAATTTCCTGTTGCGGGCGCAGCGGCAGGCCACCGTAGAGCATGGCCAGCCCGGTCGTGGTGCTCCCGGTGAGCGCGATCTCGTCGGGATTGCCGCCGACGTAGTCCGCCGCGGCCACCCGCACCTCCGCTTCCAGCGGAAAATGCTCGTGCAGATAGCGCACCGGGTTCTCGTCGAGACCCCGCCGATGCCGCTCGATCGCCTCGCGCACCGGCCGCGGGTGCGAGGCGAACAGCATCAGCGCCATGTGCACGTAGTCGTGACCAAGCAGGAACTGCTTGCGTACGCTGTCCCAGGTCGCGAGCGCGTCGTTCCCGTCGACCCTGGACGGCGCCGCCGCGGCCGCAGGCTCGGTGAGGGCCACCCTGCCTGCGATTGCTGCCGTAACCGATCCCGTGATGAAGTGCCGCCGATCCATGTCCATTGCTGCCTCCTTGGTTTCAGAGGATGAAGTTTACCCAAGATCCGCAATCGGCAACTTCGACCCGCGGCCGGCCCGAGTTCTCGCCGCTTCGGGCGCGTGTTGTAGAGCCCGCGGGAGAAGTTGCGACGTTGAGGCGTCGAATCTCGGGGCAGCTGGCTTGCGTACTTTTGGTGCAAGCGTGGCGTGGTCTTGTAACGCATCCAATGACATCGTTGCAGTTCCGCGTACAAATGGCGTCCTGACTGGTGTCAGTTCCGGGCTGACCGAGACGTGTAGGTCGGCGAGAACGACGCTGGCCAATCGGTTGGAATTGTCCTGGGTCACCACGCACAACGGGGATGAAGAGTCTTATCGTTTCCAGTAGGTAAGCAATTGCGCGCCACAACGTTCACAATTGGGTGAACAGTTTCGCACCACGCGAGCGCTTCGACGAGCCTCTGCTACAGTCTAGGCGAACAGCTAGTGCTCTGACCGAGGCGTAATGATTCCATCGTAACGGAACACGCGACGGGCATCGGCGACAGTGAATTTCCAACGAATCGGCCGATGCTCGGCTTCTGTGCGAACTCGCCAGGCAGCGACGCGGCTCTTGAGCGTGTGCAGGTGCCCGATACGGGCCAGCGCTCCCGAGTACGGTGCCAGAGTTTTGATTAGGGTTTGCGTCGGCCTGGAAATCGAAGAGGTGAATGTAGGCGCGCCGTAGATGGTGGGGATCGCTGCCGTTACCGACGGTGTCCGAATTTCGGACGGCAGCTAGCAAGCAGCCCAAGGTGTGCCGGTTCAAGACGGTGACCGTGCCGGATTGCGAGATGTTCACGCAAATCGTCCTGGCCGAGGTTGCGTTCGAGCCGGAGACGGGCGCACAGCGGGTGTTGGGCTGCGACAATGAGGAAACGTGGCTCACGAGGTGGACGTCGAGGGCGGAACCATCACGCGCACCTTCGAAGCCGACGTGTAGTGCCCACGGGAACAGCACGCGTGGCGCGTTGGGCGCCGTCGCCCATCGTTCTTGAGGAGGGTTGATCCCGCGGCGCAGATCTCCCCAGCTCGGCCGTGCAAAGCCGCTGTGGAGAGTAGCGGGATTGTCAAAGAGGGATGCCGCCGGTAAGTAATCGAGGAGGTTGGCCGGCGGCGGTGGTCAACCGAAGGCGTACCACTTCATACGGCCGTCGAAGTAGGTGACGCGGCCACGGGCTGATGACGGCTCCTTCGCGCCGGCTGCGACTTCGTCCGGCGTCAAGCCGGCGTAGCGACTGTGCGGGCGATCTCGGTTGTAGAAGGTCATGAAATCAGAGCAGCAGCAGTCGAGCTGTCGTGGCGACGAAAAGCCCCATGTGGAGCGAGACACGGTTTCCTTGAACGTCCGAAACAGCCAAGACCACGACCCTGCGGCGGAAGAGCAGAGATAGTAATGGAAACCCTGCTGCGCTCGGTTTCGCAAACCGTTCCCGTGTACACTGCGACCGATGCAAGTTGAGTCGTTCGACGTCGTCATCGTGGGCGCGGGCCCAGGCGGGCTTTCCTGCGCGCGTGCCTTGGCGGGCTCGGGGCAGCGGGTGGTCGTTCTGGAAAAAAGCGCGGATCTCGGCAAGAAGATCTGCGCTGGCGAGCTGACCGCGAAGGTCCTTCCCACCGAAACCTTCGACCGCGGTCGACCCTGGACCGAGATTCACGTCGGCAATGATCACGCCAGCCACTCTCTCAAGCTGCCGCGTCCATTCGCCTGGACCGCCGGGCGCTACACCATCGAAGACCACTTGCGCAAGGGCTGCGACGCCGACCTTCGGTTTGATCAACCGGTTCAGCGCATCACGCCCGAATTCGTCGAGACCCGCACCCATCGCTTTCACTACAAACGCTTGGTCGGGGCCGATGGTGCGCGATCCATCGTGCGGCGTTACCTTGGGCTGCCGGCCGAAGACATCGTCGGCTGGGCCTACCACTTCGTCGTCGACCGCCCCGCCAGCGAGTTCCACATCTACTGGTTGCCGCGCACTTTCCCGGCCGGCTACGGCTACATGATGTCGCGCAGCCGGGGCCAGACCATGGTCGGCATCGCGTTCGAAGGCGGCGCGTTCGATCGCGAGGTCGCCGAGCGTGCGCGCGCCTGGGTCTCCCAGAGGTTCGGTCTGCCAGCACACAGCCTCCGCCACGAAGCCGCCAAGGGCAATGCCGACTACCGCGGTTGGCGCTTCGACAATGTATATTTGGTTGGCGAGGCTGCGGGCTTTCTCAACCCGCTGTCGACGGAGGGCATCTACTACGCGATCCGCACCGGCGAGGGCGTGGGACGGTACCTGCGCGGCGACGCCCAGGGCGAGCGGCTGATGCGCCACATGGTGCGCGTCCACAGGAAGCAGGTTCGCATTTTCAAGCTGGTCACCAACAGGAAGCTCCCCTTCTGCTGGATGGTCGACTGGGTGATGCGCGATCCGCGCAACGGCATCCGGCGATGGCTCTTACAATGGGTCCTGTATTGGCTGATGGACCGGTCCGGCTAGAAAGAGAACACGTACTCTTAATGCCAGGGGCAGGCGTGCCGAAAGGACTCCTAGGTCTTGCGTGTTGTCGGTTAGCGCCATCTCACCTGCCTGGGCGGTAAGGTCACCCGCCGCGGGGGACGGGAATGTCTTCAAGCGCCCGAGCGTAGACCCGCAGAACCCAAGCAGATCCGCTGGTGCTTCGCGGGACAGGGGGGCGGCGCAAGGCTCTACCCAAGGTCAGGACGCGCCAAGAGGCTCGGCCAGGGTTGGGCAAGGGAAGCTCAAGCCTGCCGATGCCCGCGTGGTCGAGGAGCTGTCGGCACGGGATCGCCAGGTCCGCGCACACGAGGCCGCCCACCAGGCCGCCGCCGGCAGTCTGGGCGGGGCTGCTACCTTTTCCTATGAGACGGGGCCGGACGGTAAATCGTACGCGGTCGGGGGAGAGGTGCCGGTCGACATGTCGGGTGGGCGCACACCCGAAGAAACCGCCGCCCGCGCGGCGCAGATTCGAGCCGCGGCTCTGGCGCCGGCCGATCCATCTCCTCAGGATCTGGCGGTTGCGGCAGAGGCGACGGTCATGGAAGCTGCGGCACGCCAGCAGATCGCGTCCGAGCAGCAGGTGGCAATGCGCCCGTCGCCAGCGAATGGGAGAATCGCGACTTCAGTCCGACCGGCGCAGCATGAGGTCGAGATACCGTTACCCGGACAGAAAGCCGCCGGGGCGAATCGGGCTGGTGAAGCCGGTGTCGCGGCGGCTCGGACCAGCTCGTCCGCAACCAGGACGACCACAGCGACCGACGTCACTGACAGGGCAGCCGCGGCAACCGCCGCCGTCGAGGCAGGACGCGGCAGCACCGGCCCAAGCTCGGCGCAACTCCAGCAACTCGCTCGACTGGCTACGCTTGCCTACCGCGGGTAGCCCATCCGAAAGGCGAAATTCTCGTCGGTTCGGGGCGCGGCCCGTGGCAAAATGGACCTACTGTCCGGGGGCCAATGCCCGCCGGACGCAGACGGAACGCAAGACTCGGTCCGCTCAAGTCCGATGAAAGAACTGACGAAAATCGCTCTTGGGCGGGGTGATTCTGCGGCCTGTCAGGTGCACGCACGTCAACGCAACCCTACTCAGGTTCTTCCACCAGGGAGGCTCAGGTGAACGTAGTCAAGACTCGCAAAGTCCTTGTCGTGGAGGATTCCCGTCTGATCCACAAGATGTACGAGGTCATGCTTCGCCCGTGCATGCTGATCGCGGCGCACGATGGGCGCGAGGGGCTGACCCGCCTGGAAGAAAACCCGGACGTCGATGTAATCATCCTCGACATCAACATGCCGCATATGACGGGGCTGCAATTCCTCGGGCAGGTCAAAGCCAAGCCGGAGTTCGCGCAGATCCCCGTGATCATCGTTTCCACCGAGGGCAAAGAGGAAGACGTGGCGCGCGGACTGCAAGCTGGTGCAGTGGCCTATCTGAAGAAACCTTTTCAGCGCGAGGACCTGCTGAAGATCATCGGCCGTTTTGCGACCAAGCAGGCCCCCGCGTAGACGGCGGTGACGACATGACAGAAGCAGTGCAGAAGCCCGGACGAGGCGGCAGTGATGGCGGCGATCCGCTTGCCACGCTGATGCGCGCGCGCCAGCTGGTCCACGAGGCGCAGGCCGCCATTGAGGAAGCCCACAAGTCCGTGGTTCAGCAGCGTTCGGCTTCTGGCGAAATTCCGGGGCGCGAATTGAGACTGGCGCAGGCGGAAAACGAACGCGAAGAGCTGGCGATCCGACTGGCCGAGGTCGAGCACCAGGTCGGGCGCCTGATGACCTTGTACGTGGCGACGTATCAGCTGCACGCCACGCTGGACCCAGCCGATGTGCAGTCGACCATCGCGGAGATTGCCGTGAACATGCTCGGGGCCGAGCAGTTCGCCTTGCTTCTGCGCGACGATGAGAAGGATGTGCTGGAAATCCGTCTGCAAGAAGGGCAGATCGATGCGTCTTGGTCGAAGGCGGCCACCTATCCCGGCGGCGATCCGCTGATTGATGCCTCGCTGGTCGATGGGGTCTTGCGCTTCGGCCCGGCGGAAGGTTCGTCCGTACTGGTCGTCGTCCCGTTGCGCGTGCAGGACGTCACGGTCGGGGCGTTGGTCATCACCAAGCTGCTCGACCACAAGGGCAAGCTGGACGAGGAAGATCGCGAGCTACTTGACCTCCTCGGCGCCCACGCTGCCTCGGCCCTGTTCGCCTCGCGCGTGTATGCGCGTGCGGCTCGCAAGCTGCGCACCCTCGAAGGGCTGATCAAGCTGGTCAGAAAGGGGTAGGCGACGTGCGCTTGCCTCCCGGTTCCAGATAGTTATGAGCTTCCAGGGCCTGATCGAAGATGTTGCGGTTGCGGATGTCATGCAGCTCATTCGTCTCGGCGGCCATTCCGGAACGCTGACCATCACGTGCGGCAAGGAAGACGGCATCATCGGGTTCGAGCGCGGCCGTATCGTCAATGCGTGGAACCCGCGCTCACGTCGGGTGGGCGAGCTCTTGGTTTCTGCCGGCGTTGTTGATGAAGGGATCTTGGTGTCGGCGTTGGCCACCCAGAACGCCGAGCGCCCGCGCCGAACCATCGGACAGATTCTGGTCCGCATGGGTGCGACGACGGCGGAGGCGATTCGCGATGTGATGGCGAAGGAGATCGAGCGCGTGGTGGGGGAAATCCTGGCGTGGAAGACTGGCACGTTCGATTTCGCGATCGACGACCTCACCGCGATGGTCGAGGTCACGCGCTTCACCGGCGCGCCCAAGGTCGACCTGGACACGCAGGCGGTTCTGATGGACGTGCTGCGCAAGATGGACGAGGCAATGGCGGAAGCGCGCGGCGCTTCGGAGCTGCCCAGGGAAGCCGAGCCGAGCCAACCCGGTCCGCCAACACCGAGTGGTGAGCTCGACGTTCCTCCCCTAGGGATGACCGCAGAGCTTCCAGCGGTCGAAGATTCGGAACGGCCGTCGTCGCTCGGTTTCCCGATGTCGTTCCCACGCGAGCCGACGCCTCCGCCCGCGTCGGAGGTGCGCTTTCAAATCGTGTCACCCGACACCGAGCTCGTGGCTCGACTGAACGGCCTTCTTGAACCTTCCGGCCAGCACATCTCCGCCGTAGCCTTGCGTGACGCCGGGGCTTCCTTGCTCGGCGAACCACCGCCCATCGTGGTGGTGGACTTGCGCTACCAGGTGCATGCGTTGACCACGCTCGCAGCACTTTGCCGGTCGCGGCCGCGAGCTTCGGTGATTGCCATGTTCGAGGGGCGCGCGCCATTGCGGGAAATGTACCAGTCGGGCGTCGTGTCCGTCACGTCGTCGGTTCCGGCAACCGTGGTGGCGTGTCTGCAGGCGTCCGCGCGCCAGCGCAAGTACATGGCGAACGAGCAGGCGATCGCGGAGGGCATTCGGGTCAGCTTCGCACGCCTGCGCCGAATCATCGCCGACCTGCGTTCGGGGTTGCTTGGCACTTCGGTCTCGTCGAACCTGATGGCCGCGGTGGCCGAGTCGCTCGACCGCGGCGTGCTGTTCGTTCCCCATCTCGAGCGACTGGTCGCCCTGGGCGCGTTTGGTAATTCCGGCTCGGGCACACCTTTGTCGAAGACCACGCAAGGTCTGATTCTCGGCATTGCCCAAAGTGGCGTCTTCAAGGATTGTATCGCCGACAGCCGGCCCCGTCGTCTAAGTTACGCCGAGGCCCGGCTGCCGCAGGCGTTCCTGGAGGCCGTGGATCCTCCCCGCACGGGCGAGGTCGCCGTGTTGCCCGTCCCGGGAAGCGAACGCGTGATTGCTGCCATCTACCTCGACAACGGTGCGCGCGATCGGCCGATCGGCGATATTGAAATCTTCGAGCTTGCGGCGTTTCAGCTGGGTCTGGCGCTGGAGAACGAATTCCTGCGCCGGGCGAATCCCAAACAGGATGTGACGTCGGCCATCGCCAACATGCGAAAGTCCGACTGAACGGGGAGAGCGCCGTGGACGACCTTTTTGCATCACTTGGCAAGGATTTCGTCGACGAGACCGCGCCGGTCGCGCAGGAGGTCGCGTCGCTGGTCTTGAAGCTGGAACAGGCATGGAGCACCGGAGGTGATGCCGAAGACCTTCTGCGCGGCGTGCGCGGCAGGCTTCATTCCATCAAAGGCAACAGCGCCATGATGGGATTTGCGCCCATCGCCGAGGTGGCGCATGCCCTGGAGGATGTTTCCGCCCAAGCTGCCGAGGCACAGGCCGGCCAGCATGCCGCCCAGGCCGAGGTGTTGCTCGAGGGCTGCGATTTGCTCTCGCTCCTTATCCAATCGGTGCTGACCGGAGCCGTCGACGCAAACCGAGCCGAGGATTTCCTGCGGCGCGCGGCCGACGCGCGGCAGACGGCCTGGCAGCCGCCCGAGGCGACCGCGAAGCCGCCCGAGGCGGCCGAGCGGCCTACGCAGGTGGGACCTGCGCCGCAGCTGGCGGGCGATGGACGGGCCACGGCCCGAATTGGCGACCGCGACGTCGACGAGCTGCTAGAGCTTGCTGGCGAGGCCATCGTCGGACAGGCCGAGCTTCTGCGGGTGCATGGTCGGTTTGCGCGCGGCCATTTCGACCCGAGCGACATTGTGCTGATGGACCAGGTCCTTTGCGAGGTCGGTCGTACCATGCGGCAGATGCGCCATCAGCTGTTGCGCGTGCGACTTGCGCCGATCGCAACGCTTTTTCAGCGTTTCGTTCGCCACGTGCGCGACCTTGCTCACGATCGCGGGCAACCCGTCGAGCTCTGCATGGAGGGCGGCGAAACCGCAGTCGACCGCGCGATCATCAGCCGCCTGTACGAGCCCCTCGTGCACATCGTCCGCAATTCGCTCGCACACGGAATCGAGCCGGTCGCGGACCGGACGGCGGCGGGAAAGCCAGCCAAGGCGACCATCTTGCTCAGCGCCGGCATGCGCGAGGGGCGCGTCGTTGTCTCGGTCGCCGACGACGGCCGAGGGCTTGACATCGGGGCTATCGTCGCCAAAGCGAAAGCGCAAGGTGTCGAAACCGATCATCTGTCCGAGCGCGACCTGCAACGACTGATCTTTCGCGCCGGATTCTCCACCGCGAAGACCGTGTCGAACCTGGCCGGGCGTGGGGTGGGACTCGACGTCGTGGCGAGCGTGGTGCAGTCGCTGGGCGGGCGCACCGACGTGTGCTCGGTTCCCGGAAAAGGGACCGCGTTAATCCTGGATCTGCCGGTGACGGTTTCGCTGCAAAAGGCCCTCATTTTCGGCGTCGACAGCGAGACCTACGCCGCGCCTGCCGGTTTTGTTGTCGACACGGTGGAAGGTCGGGAGAAGGACCTGCAGCAAATCAATCGCGTCTTGCTGCTCAGCTGGCGCGGCGATTTCGTCCGCGCAGCGGATGCCGGGCGCTTGCTTGGCTGCCAGGGGTTGGCCGAGCCTTGGGCCAGACCCTATGCCGTGGTTCTGCAAGCCGGAAACAAGAGCGGCGCGCTCCTGGTTGACTGGCTCTCCGGGGTGCACGAAATCGTGGTCAAGCCACTCGACGCCAGCCTTGCCCAATGCAAGAGCATCGCGGGCGCGACCGTGCTTGCGCAGGGGAGGGTGGTGCCCATCCTCGATTGTGTCGAGGTGGTCAGGCGCGTGCACGACACCCTGATGCCCGAGCGTACGGCGCACGACCGGTTGGAGGCCGAGTATGTCTTCTGAGCGTACGTCTGAGCGCATGACGGGCGAAGGCGAGCCATCGACGTCGTCGGCGCGCGCGTCGCTGTTGGCCTTCGCCGACGGCCTGCTTGCGGCCGGGACGAACGAGCAAACCCAGACCGCGGGCGAAACTCGGCAGTATGTGAGCTTCATGCTTCGCGACGAGGAATTCGCGATTCCCATCTTGCACTGTCGAGAGATCCTGCGTGCGACCTCCATCACGCGAATACCTGAGGCGCCTTCGCAAGTGCGTGGTGTGGTGAATCTGCGGGGGAGGATCGTTCCCGCCGTCGACGTGCGCACTTGCTTGGGGCTGGATCACGCAGTCGTCACTGGCAAGTCCCGGTTGATCGTGGTCGAGATCGCGGGCCGCCATTTCGCGCTTCTCGTCGATCGCGTCGCCCGAATCTTGAAGCTGCCGAGCGCGCAGGTGGCCCCGTCACCCGCGAACGGGCGATCGGGCTGTGTCGCGGGAATGGCCACCGTTGGAAACACGGCGATACACATCATCGATACCGAGCAGATGTTGCTCGCAGGCCCGGACATGAGACCATCGACGGGCAAGGAGTGAGCGCATGGTAACAAGCGACAGAAAGCAGTCCTCGGCTCCCGATTCCCGGCCTGGCCCAGGCACGCCTCGGCCGTTTCGCTGGTGGCTTGGACGGATCGAGGGTGCGCCGATCCTGCGGCACCTGTCCTTGTGGCAGAAGCTGCTCATCATCGTCGTGGTTCTTCTGCTTCCGACGGTCCTCCTGCTGCAGGATTTTGTCGACAAGAGCAGCGCCGAGATGGGACGTATGCGCCGTGAGCTGTGCGCTGCCTCCTACGCGCAGGAGCTCAAGCGAATCCTTGCGGAACAGATAGCCTTGCGTCTGCACGCCCTTTCCGTGCCGCCGGAACACGATCCGGCCGCTTCGCGCAAGGCCATGACTACAGCGCTCAGCGCGCTGGCGGTTCTGAACGGCAACGGTTGTGGCACCGACGGCAGCCTGTCCCGCTTGCACAGGCCCGAGACTCTCGAAGCTCTGCGCGCCCTTTCAGCCAAGTTGGTTGCGACCCCAGCGGAAAGCAAGGATGTCTTTCGTCGCATGCACGAGGACCTGGCGTCGTGGTTTGCGCAGGTCGCACTGGTGGCGAGCGAGACGCGGTCGCTCGACCCGAGTGCCACGCACCTTGACGATGCAACCTTGCGGCGACTGCCGGACGCCGCTTGGCGGTTGGTAGCGATGCTCGAACAGGTCGCCGAATGGAGTCACGACAAGGACCCTTCGGTGGTGGCACGGGCGGAGTTGTTCAGCACGGTCGATGGCCTGGCTGGCGATTTGACCGAGATCGAGCGCGACCTCTTGGGTGACGAAAGCGGGGTCGGTGCGGCGGGCACGCGGCGGGCACCCTCGGGGGTCGAGGTCCCGCTGCGGGATTCACTCGCGGCCGGCCGTCAAGTGGTGGCGACGGCACGGCAGTTGGTGACGGGCGATGCCGGCGGAAAGCGTGGCATGGCCGACTACGCGTTGGCGTTGTCGCTGGCGCCGATCACATCGACTGCCCTTGATTCGCTGTTTTCCATTTTTGACACGGCCCTCACCCGGCGCCGGGCGGATTTGCAGGACAAGCTGATTGCGCGCGAAGAACAGCGCAGAGACACCGTCTTTCTCGTGCTCGTAGCCGTGCTGGCCGCGGCCGGGTTGGTTTCCGTGATCGTCCGCAGCATCACGGCGCCCATCAAGCTCGCCGTCGAATCGGCCAACAGTCTGGCTGCGCAGAACTTCGCCATCGAAATCGGCGAAACCCGGTCCACCGACGAGGTCGGCCAGCTGCTGGTATCGATCCGCAAGATGGCCGGCAATCTGCGCGCCACCATCGGATCGATTCTGGAGGCCTCTCGCATCGTGGCCAGCGCCGCAGAAAAGGTGGCCGTGTCGGGCGCGCAACTCGGCAAGGGCAGCGAGACCCAATCCGTCGCCAGTGCTGTCACCTCGGCCAGCATGGCACAGATTGCCGAGCGCATTCAGCAGTTGTCCGAGACGGCGAAATCGCTTTCGGCGAGTGTGGAAGAAACCACAAGCGCCTTTGGGCGCATGTACGAAACGCTGGAGCGCACGGCCTTGCACGGGCAAACCATGCTCGCGTCATCGCAAGAGGCGACCATGCACTTGGCCGGCCTCACCAGCAACATCGCGCAGGTGACGGCGCAAGCGCGCACCGCCAACGAAATGTCCAAGGCCACCCTTGGATCGGTGAAGGCGGGCAGCGAATCTCTGCAAAAATCGATCGGTGCCATCGGCGACCGTGCCCAGGAGATCAGCAAGATCCTGCGCCTGATCGAGGAAATTGCCGACCAGACCAACCTTCTGGCACTGAACGCGGCCATCGAAGCGGCGCGTGCGGGCGAGGCCGGACGCGGCTTTGCCGTGGTTGCTGATGAAGTCAAGCGCCTGGCCGAGCGGAGCGCCCAATCTACGCGTGACATCGGCGCCATCATCGAAAGCGTACAGAAGGACGTCGGCGCTGCGGTGACCTTGACCGATGAGGTGCTGGTGGGAATGATGGCATCCATCGACAAGACCTCCACCATCATTGCCGCCAGCGCGCTTGCGACCGAAAGTCAGAGCGAAGCAGCCAGGCAGACGTTGAAAGTCGCCGAGAACATGTCGGGGCTGGCGCAACAGATCGCCCTCGCTGCGCGAGAGAATGCTGGCAGCGCGGCAGAAATCGTGACCGCTTCGAGACGCATGAGCGCCCTCACCAACTCGATGCTCGACGCGACCATGGAACAAAAGCGGGGAGGCGAGGCCGTGGTGAAGTCGACCGAGTCGATTTCCGAAGTCGCACGCCAGAACCTGCAAGTGGTCGAACAACTCAATCTAGCCGCCAAGCAACTTGCGGCCGAGGCCGAGTCGTTGCGCCAACGAATGGAGACCTTCACGGTCTAATGGAACACTCTGGGCGTCCACAGTCGCTCGACGAGGCGCTCTTGGCCGCGCTGGCAGAGGGGGAATCGTCGCAGGAAAGCCCGGCCGAAGGCGTGGCGGTCGAACTGGACAGTGGATTTCCGGGCCAGATTCCCCCAGCCCAGAGCGGCGAGGAAAGAGCACGACGCGCCGCCGTGCTGGACGCGCTTGCGCGTGGTGGGAACCGCAGCCTGTCGGCGCTGGTCAGTGCGTTGCGCAGCAGTGACGACGGCGTCGTCATGTACGCCGCCACGGCGCTGGGCGAGGCGCGCGATCCGGCCGCGGTGCCGCACCTGATTCGTTTGGTTCAACACCCCGACCTGAACGTTGCGCAAGCCGCGATCGATGCTTTGGGCAAGCTGCGCGCACAGTCGGCAGCGGCGCCCATCGAAGCGATGCTGGAGGCCGATCCGTGGTTGCGATTTGCCGCGGCCCACGCACTGGGCGAGATTGGGCATCCGGGCAGCGTCCATGCGCTCATGCGCGCCGCGGGGGATCCAGGGATTTCCGAGCTGGCCATTGAGGCACTGGGCAAGGTGGCCACCGTACCGGCCGCGACCGTGCTGGCGGAGATCATTTGCAGTCGTGCCGACGTCGAGAACTTTGATGGCTGCCTGCTAGCCCTGGGAACCGCGCTCGGGCGTATGGGCGACAAGACTGGTCTCGACAACAGTCGCCCATGGCAGAAGCTCGCCTCGCCCGAGACGAGGTCTGTTCACGCCCGCCTGGTGTCGCTGCTGGTTCGGCGCGATGTCGAGGCAGAAGGTGCCGTCGATCGGCACTACCTCAAGGAAGCGGCCATTACGCTGATCCGTGCTCTGGCACTTCCCCATCTCTATCCAGCACTGGTCGAGGCGGCCTGGGACGTCGCAATCGGCGAGCCGTTGCTTGATGCCGTCGTGTTCGCGGGCTCGGACATCCATCCCCACATTCTGGAAGGGCTTGAAAACCAAGATGCGGACGTTCGGGTCTTCTGCGCGACCGCTGTGGCCGCAATGGGCATCGAGCAGGGGGCGACGGGGTGTGAGAAGCTGCTGACGAACAGCGAGGCGCGGGTTCGCGTGGCGGCATTGCGGGCTCTGGCGGCTTTGGCGGCCGAGCGTGCTTTGCCGAGCATGGTTCGTTGCCTTGGGGATTCCGCCGAGCCGGTGCGGTCCGCAGCGGTGCTGGCGCTGGGAGGGATGGACGCCAACCGGGTGACGGTGGCGCTTCTCGCCGAGCCGCGATTGGCGGAGGACCACACGGCGCTGGTGCTGGAAGTGATGCGAAGCGTTCCGTGTGCGGCTCAGCAGCCGTTTGTGCTGGATGCCCTCTCCGATCCGCGCCCCAACGTGCGTCGTGCGGCAGTTGGGGTTCTGGCCGGAAGCGACAGCGCGGAAACCACCGACACGCTCGCGCCGCTCTTGCGCGATCGATCGGACGAGGTCCGCAATGAAGTGATCCAGGCGCTGGGCCGGCATCGTTCGCGAAAGGCCCTGGCCTTGTTGCTCGAAACCTTCGATCGCGACACCGACACTCGAGACGCCGTCCTCCGCGCTATCGGCCGCATTGGCGACGGACAAGCCGCGCGACGTTTGATCGCGACCTATCCCAAGCACGACCACGGCACGCGCCTCGCGATGATCGCCGCTTTGGGAGCGATCGCTGCGCCCTCGGCAGAGCCGTTCCTGGCCGAGCAGCTGCGTGCCTCGCAAACCGAGATTCGTAGTCGGGCGGTGGTGGCGGTCGGCCAGTACGCCACCGACGGTGCGGTGACCAGGCTGGTGCACGCCACCCGCGACCCCGACGCTCGTGTGCGTCTCGCTGCGCTGGAATCACTCTCGGCATTCGCGAGTCGCCCATTGGCCATCGAGGCGTTCGAGCGTTTGTGCCTCGACGCCATCCCGGCGATCGCAGCGCTGGCGCGACGGTGCCTGCGTAAGGCGTAGCTGCAATCCACTATTGCGCAATCATGCGCGCTAGCGTGGCTTCCTGCATGACGGTCTGGAAGAGCGGTACCCGAAAGTGGAAATGTCCAAGCCATTGCTCGAACACGCAGGCGGCGGTCAGCCGGCGCGCGGAGTGCTCGATCTCGGCTGCAGTCGCCTGCACGCCGAGGTTCGAAAGGGTTGACTGCAACTCTTGGAGCGTGAAGCGCGCCTTGAAAACGGCCGACAGTACGACGGTCTGGTCCAGCGTCGCGAAGCGTGGCTCCTGCAGACCGAAACGAGGGCGCCACGCGGTAATCGCGCGCGCGACCGCCTCGCTCTTGCAGGCGCTCTCTACCACCGTCCGGTCAATGGTGCTGCGGGCCGGGCCGAGGTAGTCGACCACTTGATCGCAGATGGCCACCAGCAAGCTTGGCATTCCTCCGCTCTGTCGCACGATGAGCTCAACCAGGCCAGCGTTGGCATAGTGCACGTTCAGCGCTGCCATTGGTTCGGTGGCCAGCTCGGCGCATGATTCGGCATCGAGGCATTCGAGCCTGACCACGCTGCCGAAGGGCTTGCGGCCGGGCAAGGGCCGCGCCGCATGCAGGAGTCCAAGGAATCCAGCCAGCACGAAGCAGCATCGGTGCTCTTGGTTGAGCTGTGCGAGGGCCTGCTGTTCGACCCCGCCGGAAGCAGCGTCGAGCGTGGCCCATGTATCGGCATCATCGCAAAGCACGAGAGCCTTCTTTCCCTTGGGCCGATTTCTCAGTCGCTCGATCAGCGTATGGAGCGAGGGTTCGCCAGGCATGCCCAGCGCATCGGCAAGCGCGGCTGTCAGATTGCCGTCGGCAAGCGAGAGGTAATGACACTCGACCGTCGGATGTTCGTGGAACCGTCGGTAGATCTCATCGAGCAGGCTGGTCTTGCCGATGCCGTGGGGGCCGATGATCAGGTAGTTTCTGCGCGGGTCGACTGCCAAACGGCGCAGCTCGCTCTTGCGGCCATAGAACGGTTGGCGGTGGCCACCGCAGACCGCCGAGCGGTAGAGCGACACCGCAGAGCGCTCGACCTGGTCACCTACGGTCTGCGCGAACGCAAGCGCCGGTCGCGGCGTACGCAGGACGCGTTTCATCATCGCCCGGGTGAAGATGACGAGCTGCCGGGGCCCGCGCAGATGCTCGGCCAGCTCCGACCGAGGAACATCGGAAAGCACGACCGTGATCGCGTCCTGCCCCTCGCTGGCCACGTCGAGGCAGGCCAGGGCAGCACCGAGGGCTTTGTCGTCGGTCGGGAGCGCCAGCAGGCAACGCTCGAGGTTGAGCAGCACTTCGGGGCCGAAACGCAGCTCGAACACGGGCTGCTGTCTGTCCGCGACCGGCGCCCACGAGGCGCCGAGCTGGCGCGCGAGGTGCGAGCACTGTGTTTCCGGCTGCAGGCGGAAGAAGCTGACCGCGATCCCACGTCGCTGCAGGCGTGCAAGCAAGGATCGCAACGTCGAGCGGAAGAAGACCAACGCCATGAGCGCCCTGGCCAACACGAGCAACACGGCCACGGCCAGTCGCGCGAAGCGCTTGGCCAGGCGTCCGAGGGGCCGGACGCGGGTGTGCAGACGCCAGTGCCAAATCGCGAATCCCAGCGCGAGCACCGTGGCCAGCAGCAATGCCCAGAACCAGAGCGGGATGGGGATGTGCACCGGCGAGTGGGCAAACGTCCAGACGTGTGCCGGGTGGGTGCTCTTGCGCACGGTGAAGGTCAGCCGGCTGCGCCGATCGAGACGCAGGCCCTCGGGCAAAGGGAACGACAGGGCCAGATCCTGGCCGTCGAAAGCCTGCTCGATCGCGATCGGCGCGATGCTCGTGTGGCGGTCGCCTTCCAGGGTGAGGCCGCCCTTCAGGAGCACAGAGTGCGGCTGGGACATGGAGACGCCCGTCATCGACACCACCACTGCTTCGCCCTGACCTCGTTTCAGATCCAACCCGCTCAGGTTCAGATGCGGGGTATCGACCCGCACGGGTATCTCGATGGACAACGCCTTTGCCGAGGCGCTGGTGATCGACAATCGCAGGGTATCCCAGTACGGTTGAGGGTTCTCGTACTCTCCGAGCGCCGACGCTTCGCACGCGACGTCCGCACTGGCGCCAGGCGCGAGCACCGTGAGCGTGGGCGGCGGAATCAGCACCAAGGAAATCCTGTTTGAAGCGGTTCGTGTCACCGACTGGGCCACGTTCACCCAGTACGCCGGATGCGCGCCGCGGTTCTCGATTCGCACCGGGATGGATACCGTCGTTCCCTCCATGAGGTCGACTCCGTGTCCCAGCTTCTTCCAGTCGATCGTGACTGCGAGAACTGTCCGGTGTGCGTCGTCTGACGGCGAGACGGGCACGATGTCGCCTTGCCCGTTGACTCTGCTCAGCAGAACCCCATCCTCCCTGCGCCAACAGGTCTGGGCGTCGTTGCACGCGAACCAGCGTTCGCGCGTGCTGCCAGCCAACGACCAGCGACGATCGAGAGTCTTGCCGTCCCACACCCGTAGTACGCCATCCCGGGATGCAGAGGCGATGGTGGCGCCGTCGGGCGTGACCGCCAGCGCGCTGATCGCATCTGCGGGGACAGTCGACTGTTTGAGCGGGCTGCTGCCGGCGAGCTCCCAAAGACGAAGGATCCCGTCCGAGGAAGCTGCGGCGATCCGCCCTCCGCGTGCGGCCACCGCAAGCGCGACCACGCCGCAGGGCAGTTCTTTGTGCATGCTCTTGAGCAGCTTACCCTTGGCGTGCAGCCAGACGTCGATCGTCCGGTCTTGCGATCCGGTGATGAGGTGTCGTCCGTCGGAGCTGAAGGCGACCGCGGTGACAGGCTCGCGGTGGCTCTTCAGCACGCGCACGCTTCGCCCCGTGGCCGTGTCCCAGAGCCGCACGGTTTGGTCGTCGGATGCTGACGCCAGCAACGTGCCATCGGGGCTGACCGCGAGGGCTTGCACCGGCGCGCTGTGCCCCTTCATCACCTTGGGCCCGACGTCTTGCTTCAGGCTCCACAGGCGCACGGTCGCGTCGTCACCGGCCGAGGCGATGGCGCGTCCGTCGGGCGTGAAGGCAACAGCGTTGACCGCCCCCTCGTGTCCGGCCAGTCTGCGTATGGGACTATTGCTGCCCAGATCCCAGACTGTCACCCTGCGATCTTCACCGCCGGTGGCGAGTGCCTTGCCATCCGGGGAGAACGCCAGCGTACGCACGGACCCCTGATCAGCAAGCAGAACCCGGCTGAGCGCCCTGTGATCGCCCTCCTCCTCCCAGACCAGCACGCGTTGGTCGCGCGACGCGGTCGCCAGCATCTTTCCGTCCGGGCTGAACGCCACGGCCTCCAGATGCGCTACATTGGCGGACAGTGTTGCTAGCACGCGTCCGGTGGCAACGTCGCGAACGATGATCGAGGCGTCGTCTGATCCGGTTGCCACAATCCTGCCATCGGGGGAAAATGCGATCGCGCGCGTCTTGGCTGCATCTTCGTCGAGGCGGCGGAGCTGCGCGTTCGTTGGTATGTCCCACAGGATCGAGCCGCCCGCGCCACAGCCTGCCCCGAGAATCTGTCCGTTCGACGAGACGGCGAGGGAAAGCACCGGCGCGCCGCAGTCGCCGAGCTTCTGCGCCCGAGCCCCGTCGGGGAGATGCCACATTCGTACGGTCTGGTCCGTTGCCCCCGAGAACAGCCACTCGCCGTCCGGTCGGAAGAGCACCGCGGTTACCGGCCCCGCATGCCCCACAAGGACCTTGAGCTCCTGGCCTTCGTCCACGCTCCACAATCGGACCGTCTGGTCATCGGATGCGGACGCGAGCATCTTGCCGTCTCGGCTGAAGGCGACCGAGCGAATGGCGGCGGTGTGCCCCCTGAGCTTCTTCAGCAGAACGCCACTTCTGACATCCCAAATCGCAATGGTCCGGTCCCACGACGCCGTGGCGAGCAACCGCCCTTGCGGATCGAAGGCGACCGCGTACACGTGATAGACGTGCCCTTGCAGCGTCCGGACCAGTCGACCGGCGTGCGCGTCCCATAGGCGCACGGTACGGTCGTTGGAAGCCGAGGCGATGAGGCTGCCGTCGGGGGAGAATGTAACCGCGGTGACCGCGGACCCGTGACCATCGAGACGCCGAATGAGGCGCCTCGTCGCCAGATGCCAGACACGCACCATGTGGTCTTCGGATCCCGATGCAATCAGAGCTCCGTCCGGGCTAAAGGCGAGGGCGCTCACCGGCGTCCGGCGATCCAGCGCCTCGATAATCTTGTCGATGTCCGCAATAGGCTCGCCCTTCGTGACCAGCAAGGGGCTGTTACCGACAGGGGAACCCTGGGAGGGTTCCTGCGCGTCGGCACTGTCCGCATCGGGCGTTTGCCCGGCGATCGCCGGCGACGCGGCCCCGGACGTGGCGAGGAGCATGAACGCCAGAGCAAGACGGGGCAGGGGCGCCTGTGCGGGCGGGAGAGCTGCGCGAGCAATGGCCTCGCCGGCGGGGACCGCGTACTCAATCGCCGTCATTGGAACCCTTCGTGGAACCCTTGGTGGCAGCCGCCTCGGGCGCCGGTGCTCCCTCGCGCATCCTGCTCTTCGCGTCCATCGCGTCCAAGTCCTGGCTGGGCTGCTCGCGACGGCCGGCTGCCTCGACCCTCAAGCGGGACCTGGCCTGGCGCCACCGTCCCGGCATGGCGGCGATCATCAACCGCCCGCGGTAGATCGCTTGGGGCGGAATCAGGTAGGGGCCGAGGTGGACGAGGGGGTCGATGATCTCGCCATTATCGCGCAGCTGGAAGTGCAGGTGGGGGACATCGATCTTGATGCCAGTGTCGCCGACGTGACCGATGATTTGCCCGGCCTTGACCCACTGGCCATTCTGGACGAGGTAGTTGAGCAGGTGCATGTACTCGGACACCAGGTTGTCCTTGTGCTGTATCTGCACGAAGAGGCCACCCGGCCCCATGCTGCTCTTGCGAACCGTACCCGACTTGTCGAGTGTGATCTTCCTTGCCCCCGGGCCCGGCGCATCCACGCCCGCATAGACGACCCAGCCGTCGGCAACCGCACGCACAGGCTCGCCGAGCGTCGACACGAAATCGACGCCTTTGTGCGCCCGCTTGCCCGAGTCGCGGACATCGCCAAGTGCCCCGGTAATCTTGCGTGGACAACCGTCGAGCGGGCAGAACAGCTCTACGCTCTTGAAGCGGGCACGCGACACGGGCATGCCGGATTCGTAGTATTGAATGATTGCCCGCCGGGTGCGCATGACTCGGTCCTCGCCGTCAGTTTCGAGCACGCGATCGCCCCAGATCATGTGAGAGACGTAATGACGATGCGGCACTGACTGGAAAGCCCCGTCGATGTCGGGGCACTGCTGCTGGTACGTGTGCATCAGCGCGGCGGCGAAGAAGATGTTGGTCTTGTCCTGGTGGAGGCTCTGGACCGAAGGAAGGTAGGCGCTCACATCCACTTGGCGTGGCAGCCACTCCTGACCCTCCTTGACCCAGTAGGAGTAGCGTCCGTTGTGCAGAAACGGCGCGTGCATGGCGGCATCGACGCCCGCAAGTCCGATGGCCGTCGTCGCGCGCGGTTTCGCCGAGGCGCAGCGGCTTTCCTGGAATACCAGGGACGCGAGCAGGAACGGGTCGACGTCGAACCGCTGGCACGCTTCCAGAATCCAGTGCGCGTACTGGTTCGACTGCTGGTACGAAAGATCGCTGCTGCAAAGTTGGTTGAGCGCGGGCGCGAATCTCTCCTCTTTCACGGGGGCAGGCGCCTCCGGCTCGGGATCCCATAGCGTCAGATCGACCAATCCGAGCCCGTGGAAGGCATGCTCGCGGCCGGTCTTGTCCAACCGGGGCGCCCATGGGGGCTTGGGGCCCTCGGCTGGAAGTGGCTCGGGGCCGACGACCTCGCCGCTTGCGGATGTTGACAACAGCGACACGGACAGTCCTGTCAGGACCACAACCGAAACCATGGGCAGCGTCCGAGGCATTCGTTGATTCTGAACCGTTGTGCGGGAGCGACGCTGCGACGGCACGCGGCACTCCTCCCGGAATCGGAAAAGGCCCATTCTATCGTTGTCTCGACCTCGTGCAACCTTGACGTCGTTGACGGACCATGGTCGGCGTTTTGCGTGGCTTTAGCGCGTGGAGAAAGACGGGCTTGTTCGGACTTGGGCGTCGGCAAAAACGCGTGCGAAAGGTTCCGGCCGGAGGCATTGTTTGGGGCGTGAGGCAGGCCTCGCGAATCGCTCTCCTGGCCGGCGCCATGATGCTCGCCGCCGCCTGTAGCTCGACCAAGCCGCGCGTCAGTCCCAAGGACGGCGCGGCTGACAGCGCCTCCGGCGGCCACGGCGGTCTCGGCGCGGGCGGTACCGTGACTGGCACGCTGGCGAGTGGTGGCCGCGTCGGCACGAGCGGCGGCTCGGCGGGCGGCGGCAGCTCCGGCGGTGGCGGCAACCCCGGCACCGGTGGTACGTCGCTGGATGCCGCTCAGGCGGATCTCGCGCACGATCAGGCCGGCGGCCAAGAAACGCCCGCGGCGGTGGAGGCCGGCGCGGGGTGCGGCCCGGGCTATCCCGTCGGCGGTTCGCGACCGCAGGGCGATGGCTGCAATACCTGCTACTGCCAGTCGGGTGGCACGTGGTCATGCACGAGTAAGGTCTGCCTCCCACCTGTCGACGGCGGGACGGATGCACCGGCCGATGTGGCGCTGCCGCCGAATGACGCTGGCCAGGACATCGCTGCCGGCGAGAGCGGCGCTGCCGGCTGCGTCCAGCTCGGAAGCCAGGAGCAATGCCAAGCGCGTGCTGACTGCCACGCGGTCTTCTTCGATCCAGGCGGCTGCGATTGCGCCACGCTGGGATGTTGCGCGGGATTCCGCCGCTGTGCCGAGGGGCCGGCCATGTGTTCCGGCTACCCGTTCTGCACCCAGGTGGCGCCTCATTGCGAAGGTCCCTACGTGGTGTCCTACACGTCCGCGTGCTACGAAGGTTGCGTGCTTGCCAGTGCATGCCCGCACCAGGTCGGCAGCGAGCGATGACTCGTGGGTCGTGGGTGCCGGAGCGGGATGCGCCACCTTGTGCGGTACCGACGTTGACAATCGTCCTCACAGCCCCGCTGGCTGAGTAGTCCTTGATGACCCTGCGGGCGCGATGGCTGCTATTTCAGAATAGCGTCGTGTCCGACCATGTGTCGGCGCACGTCATGCAGCAGGCATCGATACGCGTCTCGGAGACCGGTTTGGCCGTGCCGCAAGCTCGAGCGAAGCCTCCCCCGCGTCACAGGACGTGGCGGGCCCAAAACACGACGCGGCCGATCCCCTCGGCGGCCGCGGCGATGCAGGACCTGACGCCATGGGGCCGGGTCTGAAGGGGGCAGGCGGATTCGATGGCGGTCCAACCCTCGCGGACGGAGCTGGGACAGATGTGAGCGTCGGCGCAGGCGGTAGTGCGGACGTCGACGGCAGCAGGGGCGCGATCGACAGTGGCGGTGCAGGAGGAAGCGGCGGATCGCGAGCGGAGATCGGAACCGAGGTCGTCGCGGATAGCGTTGGCGTCGGCGACGACAGCGGTTCCGAGCCGACCGGCGGCGCCACCGACTCGGGCGCAACCGAGGACGCCGACAGTGCCGTGGACGTCCCGAGCAGCGGCGGCCCCGAGGCTGCAGACGGTCGCACCGGTACGGACGAAACCGGCGGCATGGACGATAGTCGCGCCGGTATGGACGCTGCCGGCGACACCGTGGCCGATAGCGGAGTGGCGGTCGGTACGGGCGGTGATGCGCTCTCGGTCGATGCCCTCGGCAAGATGACCTGCCCGACGACGATCAATGGCTCGCTCGATCCGAGCGATGCAACACAAGTTGGACGTCATTCCCGCCACGCGCCGGCGTCGGTATGCGGGACGCCGAAAGGCTATCCCGGCAACCTCGCCGACCCAACGAATCTCCACCTCTACGACGCCTACCATTTCATCAATCCGACCGGCTCGCCCGTCTGTTTCAATTTCACCCTGACCTACTCAGGAGATCGACAGCTATATGCGGCAGCCTATGGTGCTTTCGATCCGACGAACCTCGCCACGAGCTACCTCGGTGATGTCGGCGGCACGCTCACACCGCCCCAGACCATGGGGATTACCGTAGACGCTGATAATACCATCGACGTGGTGGTCTACGCGACGGCAACAGGGACGGCCGCCGCCGGGTCGTACACGCTAGGCTGCAGCAGCGAATAGCGGCAGCTATGGTGGAAAGCCGTTGGTTGCCACCCCTCGGGAACAGGCCGTGCAGGCGCTCAACTGCGGTGCGGGCGCGGTGCGGGCCAGCAAATGACTTGCTAGTTGCAGGCTCCGTCGCTGCAGGAGATCCCGCCGGCGCAGGATCCCGCGCCGGTGCACGCCATATCCAGCCAGGTTGCGGTGCACCAGATTCCGGCGGCGCACGACTGATTGCCCGAGCAGGATACCTGGCAGGTGACGCCGAATCCGCCGCAGTTGATGAGGCTCTTGCAGGACTTCGTTCCTGAGCAGGTCAGCACCGTGTTGGTCGCGCCTGCCCCTGGACTATCTCTGCAGGAACCATCGCCACTGCAGTTGACCGCGCATTCGGTGCCGCCGCAGTTTGATCCGGAAGCACAACTGTTCGTGCCGCCGCAGGCGATCGTCGTACTGGGTGCTTCGCTTTGGATGTTCCAGCTGCATGCATCCGACCCAGAACACTCGATATTGCAGCTCTCTCCACCACAATTGATGTAACTGTTGCAGGACTTGTTTCCCTTGCAGTGAATGTCGCAGCTCTTGGCCAGTGTGCAGTCGATGTAGCCTGAGCACGAGGAATCGCCACAGTTCACCTGGCACGCAACGCCGGCTGGACAGGTGACGTCTTCCGCACAAGCCCCCGGGTGGCTGCAGTCGAAGACGCAGACCCCATCGACGTATTGTCCGCCCCATCCCAGACATCCTTGTGGGCCCACGCCAGCGTCAGGATGATTGTACGGGTCCCAGGTGCTCGCGCCTGAGCTTCCCCCGGATGCCCAGGCGCCTCCAGCGTCGATCAGCGTGAATCCTCCCATGGCGCCCACCCCGGTCGTCGCGGCCGTCCGCGACCCGTCGCTGCCCATGGGAGCACCGCCGTGGCCGCTGCTCGTAGACGTGCCGCCGTGGCCGCCGCTCGTAAACGTGCCGCCGTGGCCGCCGCCCATTCCGTTCGGACCTGCGTCCGGCGCGGCTGCGGCCAGCAGGGCCGATCGGGAACAAGCGGATCCCCAAGGCATGGCGGCGACCGCGGCCGAACATACGATGACGGCGAGTGAAGAGCGGACGGCGTTCGGCGTGGAACTCATAACCTTCTTTAGTACCGCGACTGCGCTCTTCCATACCAGAAAAGCACCAAGGTACCGCTCGGTCCGTGTCTGCCAGCACCCCGTCCAGCGCCGGGTAGCTCTCGTTCAGGCACTCGCGGCCTTCGGACCCGGGAATCCACTTTGCTTCGCGCTCCGTTATCCGGCGTGTAGGACAATCCTGACGTCGCCAGTGCACTCGCTGCCTACGGAAAGATCGGAGTCTGGCGCATATCCGAGGGCAGGGACTTCGTGTTATGCCAGTGGGGTCTCACGACTGTCTGGTAGTCTTATTGAGAACGTGGAGGGTTGGCGACGTCGAATCGCGCCAATCCTGGCGGTGCACCGAGGCCATTCTCTCAGTCCGGGATATCATACTCTTCCGATAGTGATTGGAGCAATCGATATCGGAAGCTCCCGGGCGACGGAAGGACATCGCAGATGTCCCACGGCTTAGGCGGGCTGCGCGCAAGTTGCAGCATAGAGGCTCTGAATTATCGCTAAGTCGCGGCGGCGTGCTCCAGGCGCGGACATGGCCGCGCACCATGCTGTCACGGAACCTCCTTTCCGCCTGCTCCGACAAACAATATCTAGTTTTCCGCCTTTCCCGAAGCAACTCATCGACCCTGCACTCAAGAACGATAGTCAATGGATGACACTCCGTCTGACTGGAGGAATCATGACCGATCCGTCTCACTCTATCCGCTCTGCCCTATTCGTGGCGTTGCTCGTGACCGCGCTGGGTTGCGCCGACCAAATCCCCCCGCCACAGATATCTCCGTCGGACTCAGGCGGCAAGACCACCCAGACAGGCCGGTCCGAATCTGGCAGCGGGGGCCAGTCCAGTGCTTCCTCGTCCGACCGCGGAGAGACCGCCACTGGCGGACAGCGGGCTGTTTCCTCTGGCGGAACCGGCGGGGTGGTGCAAGCTGACGCGGGCAACCGCGACGCATACGTCGGAGCCGCTGGCGGCACAGGCGTGCCTGGCGCAGCCGGGAACACGGCTGTCAGCCCCAGGGGCGGAGTGGCGGGCAACACCGCGCCGGTGCCTGCCCAGGGGGGCGGCGGTGTTGCCACGACATCCAGCGGCGGAAGCGGAGGCACCGCCGCCGTGACCTCCAGCGGCGGTACAGTCGCGACCACGACGGCCAGGCCCAATGGCGGAGCGGCCGGGACGAGGACCACCAAGCATACGGGCGGCGCGGCGGGCGGGACGTCGGTGACATCCGAGGGCGGTGCCGCGGGCACAACGCCGGTGCTCTCCAGCGGGGGAGCGGGCGGAGCAACGACCGCGGTATCCGCGGGCGGATTCAACGGCAGCACCGGCGGGACGTCCGCCAGCGGCGGTTCATCCGGAACACAGGCAGGGAACAGTCCACGGGAGTCGTGCGCGGCGGAGCCGCTGCGCGCCACCGGGCAGATCCACTACGTGTGTGATTGCCAAGCCGGTGCGGCTGCCTCCTGCGTTGCGGGGAACGACAACAACAGCGGCACCAGTCCCTCCTCGCCCTTGCAGACGCTCAGCAAGGCGGCCAGCATCTTTTCCAGCATGAGCGCCGGCGACACCGTGGCGCTCTGTCGTGGTGGTCGCTGGAACGTCACGCAAGGTGTGGGCTTCTCCAATGCGAAGTGCAGCAAGACCAATACCTGCGACCTTCGTGACTACCCCTCGCCTTCCGGCAACAGCTCCGATGGGTTGCCGTCGATTTGGATCAACGGTGGAAGCAACGGCGCGACCACCTTCAGCTTCTCCCACCAACCAGCCCACCAAGAGGGATTCCGGGTCATCAACCTGGACTTGCACGGCACCAACACCGACACTGCATTCTTCTTCTGGAACGAGACCACCGACGTCGATCTGTGCGACCTCTCCATGGATGGCTTCAACATCTCGGTCAACATGTCGGGTGGCGACCAGCCGACCTACGGCACCCCTGCGAACATCACCCTGCGCGGATCACGAATCACCAACAACAGCAACATCGGCTACATCGCCGTCTGCGACAACTGCTCGGTGGAAGACAATTTCTTCGACAACAACGGGGTCGCCACTGCGACCACGCACTCCGTCTACTTCGCATCTCAGGTCTGGACTGTCAACGGCCAGACCGTCGTCCACACCACCACCGGCATGCGGCTGAGCCGCAACGAAATCCACCACTCGGCCATCCAATGCAACGGTTCGCCCGTTGTCGTCCATGGTCGACAGCAGGACGTCGTCATCGAAGATAATATCATCGACGCCGTGAATGCCGCGGACGGCTGCTGGGGCCCCGGCGTCGGCTGTGGCGGATACCCCTACGGTTGCTGGTTCCGCAACACAATCATTCGCCGCAACACAATCAAGGGGCTCGGCAACGCCGGCAGTGAGAACGACAATTGCCTCGATTGCCTGATCGAGAACAACCTCATCATCATGACCAGAAGCGGTAACGCCATCAATTTGGGTGGCAAGCCGCCTCGTGTAGCGGGCGACTCGTCCTATACCCGCTGGGACGGTCAGCCCGACGACCCGACCAACAACGCTGTCGTTCGTAACAACACCATCTACTTCACCAACGCCGCTGCATCCGGCCAGGGCATCGCCGTTTCGTCGGGAACCGGACATAAGGTCCAGAACAACGCGATCTATTTCGCCGCCACCACGCCGGGGCCGTCAGACAATCTCTGCTATCGCGTGTCCGGTAGCGCGACGTCCGCGATCGCCGCAGCTGACTACAACGTCTGTCTGATTCCTTCTGGCGCCCACTGGAGCGGGAGCTCCGGCCTTTCGGACTGGCAGACTGCCACCGGCTTCGACACGCATTCGAAGATGACCGATCCGATGTTCACCAATCCGACGACCGACTTCACGCCGGCTGCCGGATCGCCCCTTGTGAACGCGGGCGACGCCACCTGCAGCGCATCCGGCGACCTGCGCGGAACCCAACGAGACGCGCAACCCGACATCGGCGCGTTCGAGCGCTGACCGTCCCGTGTCCACCGGATGTGCTGGCGCCAGGCCACCCCACCGGCGCCTGCAAGGCCGGTGGCGCTAGTGCCTCGACCGCAGCGTAA
>PMLH01000228.1 GCA_003159055.1 Myxococcales bacterium | reverse complement strand
AGCCGGGCTGGCGACGGGAGCGATCGATAGACACGTCTTCAGGCCATTGCCCGAACCAGCTGTTCCAGGGCGTCCGGGTCGTTCAGCTTGGGATCGTCGAGCACGCGCTCGAGCAACTCGCCGAGGATCTCCCCCACCCGCTTGCTCGGCGGAATGCCCAGCACGCGCATCACGTCCTTTCCATCGATGGCCAAATCGGTCACTCGCAGCGCCGCATCCTCGGCCGCGACCTGCGCGATCCTGCCCCGCAACTCGCGCGTCTCGCCCTCACGATCCTCGCCCTGGCCTCGACTCGCGATGTCCGCCTCGCGCAAGGCGAAGAGCAGCGGAACCAGCTCGGGCCCCACGCGCTTGACGAAGCGACGAACCGTGCCGTCGGTCCAGTCCGGTGTGTAGAAGAACATGTGTCCGGCCACCAGGGCGCAGATGGTCTGTCGCTCGGCGGTGGAAAGCCTCAAGCGCGCGCAGACCGCCTCGGCTATTTCGCTGCCGATCTGCTCGTGGCGAAAGAAGGTGAATTCGCCGGGCGCGTTTTCGCGCGGCGTTTGCGTCTTGGGCTTGCCTAGGTCGTGCAGAAGCGCGGCCATGCGAACCAGGAAATCAGGAATCGCGGCGTCCACAGTAGCCAGGATGTGCGTGTACACGTCGTGCTTGTGGAAGCGATTCTGGATGCAACCGACGGTGGGCAGTATTTCGGGCAGGACCTCCGCCATCAAACCCGTCTGTCGCATCAGTTCCAGGCCGTGTGACGGAACCGGCGACAGCAGCAATTTCCGTAGCTCGTCGCGAATCCGCTCTGCCGAAACCTTCCGGAACGACACGACGGCAGAAGGAATCGCCGCCTGCGTCGCCGGTTCCAGCGCAAACCCGAGCTGCGCCGCCTGGCGAACGGCCCGCATCGGTCGGAGGCCGTCCTCCGTGAAACGCAGAACCGGATTCCCCACCGTGCGAATGGTCTCGCGGCCGATGTCGCCCTGCCCGTCCCACGGATCAACGATCGCGTGCGCCACCGGATCGTAGGCGATGGCGTTCATGGTGAAATCACGCCGCGAGAGATCCTCCTCCAACGTCGCGCTGAAGGTCACCGTCGACGGGCGCCGGCCGTCGAGATAGACGCCCTCGCCCCGAAAAGTCGTGACCTCGACGTGGCGTTGGTTCGGCGGCTCGCCTGCGAGCACCGTCACCGTCCCATGTTGGAGCCCGGTCGGGATCGCATAGCGGCCGCCGAAAAGCCGCAACGTCGCTTCCGGATGGGCACTGGTCGCCACATCGAAGTCGCCGGGCGGTCGCCCGATCAGAAGATCCCGAACGCTGCCGCCGACGATGAACGCCTCGTGCCCAGCCTGCCGCAGCCGCTGGCAGACGGCGAGGACATCAGCGGGGATCGCAGCTTTCTCGAACATGGAAATCGTCGTCTAGGCGCTGCCGGCGCCGTCCATGGCCGCGAGCGCGCGCTCGGCGGCGTTCTGCTGCGCCTCTTTCTTCGAGCGCCCGAACGCCCTGGCGTACTCCCTGTCGCCGATGAGGATGGCGATCTCGAAGGTCTTGGCGTGGTCTGGCCCTTGCTCGGACAGCACGGAGTAGGTCGGAGCCATCTGCAACCTGGCCTGCGCGAGCTCCTGCAGCCTGGACTTGAAGTCCTTGCTGGCGGCGGCTGGCACGTCAGCGATGAAGGACGAAAACAACCCTTCGGCGACCTGAAAGGCCGCCGAGAAACCACCGTCGAGGTAAATCGCGCCGAGCAGCGCCTCGAAGGTGTTCGCCAGGAGCGAGCGCTTCTGCCGGCCACCCGCCTGCTCTTCGCCGCGCCCGAGAAAAATCCACTGTCCAAGCGACAGAATCTCGGCCACCTGCGCAAGACCGGCTTCGTTCACGATCGCTGCACGGGCTTTCGACAGCTCGCCCTCGGGTTGGTCGGGAAAGCGCTTCATCAGAAGGTCACTCGTCACCAGCGCCAGGACGGCGTCGCCCAGGAATTCCAGGCGCTCGTTGTCGGTGCGTCCGGTTTCTTGGGTTTCGTTCATCCACGACTTGTGGGTCAACGCGGTTTCGCACAGCGAAGCGTCGCGAAACGAATAGCCGAGCTTTTGTTCCAGAATGGCGTAGGCAGAGGGTTGTGCAGTGGACGGCATAGATGGGTAGTGGAACAATGATAGCCCAAGCGATGGACGTGGCCAGTCTCAGCACCTTTCGGCTCTTGCAGCGGGCCTTGACTATCGCCGCGCTCGTCCTCGGTCAAGGGATTCGGTGGATGCTCGGATGGCTGGTCTTGCTGTTCACCTTTTCCGGGCCGGCTCGCAGGCGGAAGTGGTTCGGGCATTGTCTGCTTGACCTTTTTCGCCATTTAGGGGCCACCTTCATCAAGGTGGGGCAGATCATGAGCACGCGCCCCGACCTGGTACCCGAGCACATCACGCAAGCCTTGGCGCACCTGCAGGATGATGTCGGCCCGTTTCCCTACGAAGCGGTGGTGCGCACCATCGTCGAGGACCTCGGCCGCCCGGTCGACCGCATCTTCGCCGAATTTTCGGTGCGGCCCATCGCTTCGGCGTCGGTGGCGCAGGTGCACAAGGCACGCCTGCCCGACGGCCGCGTCGTCGCGGTGAAGGTGCGCCGCCCCGACGTGCTCGAAATCTGCACTTTCGACCTGGCCGTCATCAAATGGGTCGCCCGCCAGATCGGCAAACTGCCGTCGTTGGCCGCGGTTTCTCCAGAATCGTCGGTCGATCAGTTTGCCCGTGCTATCTATGCGCAGCTCGACTTCCGGGTCGAGGCACGCAACAATCGGCGGTTTCGCGAAAACTTCAAGAACGAGCCCGACGTGGTCTTTCCCGAGGTCTTCGACGAGTTCTCGTCAGAGCGCATCCTCTGCATGTCGCACATCGACGGCACCAAGATCCTGGACGCTCGCAAGGGGCCCAGCGATCCGAAGCGCATCGCTCGACTAGGCCTTCGTGCCCTGATGAAGATGATTTTCGAGGACGGTTTTGTCCATGCGGACTTGCATCCGGGCAACATCTTCGTGCTCGAGCACAACCGCATCGCCATCGTCGATCTCGGCCTGGTCGGCGAGCTCGACCCGCCCCATCGTGCAACGTTTTCCCGTTTCTTCGCAGCCTGGGCCAACCGCGACGCCGACACCATGGCCCATCTGCTGTATTCCTTGGCAGTGAACCCTGACGCCAGCGACCAGACCTACCAGCGCTTTCGCAACGCGATCGTCGATTTCATGGGCCGCACCTGGGGCCAGCGCATGGCCGAGGTCCATCCCGGCAAACTGCTGCTCGACATGCTCAGCCTTCTGCGCAAGCGCCGCATCCGCATGGCGCCCGCTTTCACCATCGTGAACATTGCCATCGCCGTCACCGAGGGCATCGGTCGACAACTCGACCCCGATCTCGACCTGATGGCCGAGGCGATCTCGTTCTTCGTGACCCATCCCGCACTGTTCCAGGCGAGCTGACGGCGATGTGCTCGGCCGGATCAGAGCCTACCGGAGCGTGAGCACGAGCTGGTACCCCTCCCGGACGATCACGATCTGCCCGCCGGAGCCGTGTGCGAGCTTCTGTTCAAGCTGCTTGAGCAGGGCTGACGTCGCCACCTTGGCCTGCTGCCCGATCACCACGTGCGTGATGATGTCCCCGGCCTGCAGATAGCCGCTGGTGGGGCTGCGGTGGTCGATGCTGGCCACCTTGAGCCCAGGCACCCCAATCTCGGCCGCTTCGGACTGCGACAGGGGCACCAGTTGCATGCCAAGCACGTGCGCCCCGGCCAACGCGGCATTTTCCGCAAGTTGAACCTTGGCCACAGCACGCCGGCCACCGCGCAAGAACACGACGTCCACCGTCTCTTTGGGCGCGCGCGATTGAATCACGCGCTGAAGGCCCGCACTGCCGTCGATCTTGCGCCCCGCAACCTCGGTGATCACATCGTTCGAACGCAAACCACCAGTCGCCGCTGGCGACCCCGGATTTACGACGTTGACCAGCGCGCCGGGCTCGAATGGAATGCCAAGGTGTGCCGCCTTTTCAGGCGTCATGTCTTCGGTTCCCACGCCGAGGTAGCCACGCGCCACACCGCCCGAGTGCTGGATTTGATCCGCGATCTGTCGTGCCAGGTTGATGGGGATGGCGAAGCCGATGTTCATGGCGACCGCCGGGTTCAAAATCGCGGAATTGATGCCGATGACCTCGCCCTTGAAGTTGAAAAGCGGCCCGCCCGAGTTGCCCTGGTTAATCGCGGCGTCAGTCTGGATGAAGTCTTCGTACTGCGTGATGCGCCCGCCGAGCATGCGGTTCTTTGCACTGACGATACCCATCGTCACCGTCTGCCCGAGCCCCAGCGGGTTCCCGATGGCCAGCACGTAGTCCCCTACCCGCACCTGGTCGGAGTTGCCGATCTGCACGGGACGTAGATCCGATGGCGGACGGTTGAGCCTGACCACGGCCACGTCGGTCGACGGATCAGTGCCGACCACGCGGGCCTCGAAGCGCCTTTCGTCAGGAAGCTGCACCCAGACCTCGTCCGCGCCGGCAACCACGTGGTTGTTGGTCAGGATGATGCCGGCCTTGTTGA
>PMLH01000630.1:3731-3855 GCA_003159055.1 Myxococcales bacterium | reverse complement strand
GTCAGCCTATGACGAGGTCCAGGTTACGGTCAGTGCCACCAACACCGCACCGGTCGTCAATGCCGGTGCCGACCGCACCGTCACCCTGCCGTCCACACTCACCATCGCCGGCACCGTGACCGAC
>PMLH01000630.1:523-3693 GCA_003159055.1 Myxococcales bacterium | reverse complement strand
CGTGTTGCGATTGACCGCCAGCGACGGTGCGCTGTCGGCCTACGACGAGGTCCAGGTCACCGTCAGCAACGGCGGCGGCAATCCCTGCGACGGTCTCTGCATCGGCCCGACCAACTTCACGATGAATGGCAGCTACTCCTCGGGCAACCTGGGTGCGGGCGCGGTCTGCCGCCAGACGACGTCCGTGGTTCGCGGCGGCAACTGCGGCNNGCCAGAAACGGCGGCTACTGCATCTCAGCGACCAGCGGCAACTATGCGTGGGCCTACTACACGCTCTGGTAGACGCTACACGCGCGCCAACCTCGGTCCAGCCGAGAGTCCGCGGCCGCCGTGATTCTTGATGGCATCAGAACGTCAGAATATCGCGGTGGCCAACGCCACCCCCGATGAGTGCGCCCAGGAAGAAGCCAATTAGGCCGAGGGTCGCAGTCGTGACTTCGACGACCGTGAAATTCGAGCTGGTCGTATTATGGGTGACTATCCAAAGGCCCAGCAGCCCCCCTGACACGAGCCCCGCCCCGCCACCAATCAAGGTGCCGTCCATGATCCCTTGAGAGTGCTCAACCACTTCCACTCTTTGAACAAGGTGGAGTGGAATAGCACGATCGCTCAGACCAGACACGACCCGAATCTGCGCTTCTTTGAGCAATGAGGACGAGGCCGTCGCGGATTGAGTCGAGAGCACGCCTGTGATTGGTACTACCTCGCGCTCGTTCCTGAAGCTGACCGTACAAGCGTGAGATTGGTGCCGGCCCAGCCAGTCATTGGTGGCTTGTGATCCAACGATCCCGTGGATGGTTGTCGAGCACCCGCCGTGGGCCATGATGAGCGCCGGAGCCAGCAACAGACATCGCAACCGCAGTCGCATGACGGCAATCTTCACTACACAGGTCCCGCGCCGTCAAGCAACGCCGCGAAGCATCGTGTCCAAGTCTTGACCCGCATGACCGAGCTCGGTTATCGGCACTTCGACAGAATTACGCCAAGCGAATTGGTGCCGAAGCTGGCGAACGCGAGATCGGGATAGCCGTCGCCGTTGAGGTCGGCGGCGGCAATGCCGGCCGAATCCTGGTCAACCGGCACCGCGATCACCGGCGCGAAGGTTCCGTCGCCGTTGCCCAAGAACAGGCTCAGGGTTCCGTCGTCGTGGTTCGCGGCCGTGATGTCCAGATGACCGTCGCGGTCGAGATCCGCAACCACCATGTGACCTGGACCAAATTCGTCAGCGAGCTCGGTCGGCGTCCCAAAGGTACCGTCGCCAAGGTTCAGGAACACCCGGATCGCGGAAAAGTCGTCGCCGACCACCAAATCGAGATGCCCGTCGCCATCGAAATCTGCAGCTGCGAGCCCCGCGGGAGCGTCGCCTGCGGTGTACGTCGCTTGCAAGGCGAACGATCCATCGCCGTTGTTGTGAAACACGCCTACCATCGCTGGGGCGCCGAATGACCCCAACCAGCCCCAGCTTGTTGCCGCCAAATCGGGATGGCCGTCGCCGTCGAAGTCCCCGGCCGCGATTCCTTCTGGCCGGGATCCGAAGTCGTAGGCGACCCGTGGAGCGAACGTCCCGTCGCCCAAGTTGCGAAGGATGCTGACGCTTGCGCTTGTATTGTTCGCGGTCGCGATGTCGAGATGGCCGTCACCATCGAAATCGGCCAAGGCGATCGCATAGGGATAGCCACCGACGGGGTAGACTGTGCCATCGCCGAGCTTGCCGCCGCCCACATTGCGAACCACCGACACGGAGCCGCCATTGCCATTGCTGGCGACGACGTCCAGCCGACCATCGCCGTCGAAATCTGCGAGCGCGAGGTCTTCCGCCTGGAATTGCTGGTACGTGACCTGCGGGGCGAAGGTTCCGTCGCCTCGATTGTGGAACACGCTGATGGTCAGGGCATTGATGTTGCCGACGACCAGATCCGGATGCCCATCGCCGTCCAAGTCCCCCGCAGCCACGGACTCGGGGCTCAGCATCGCGGGATAGAGGACCCGCGGAGCAAGCTCCCATGCGCAGAACGGAGGGGCGGCATCCGGGCCACGGCCGGCATCCGGGCCGAGGGCGGCATCCGAAGCGTGACCGGCATCGGCCACGCTGGAATGGTCTCGGTCTTGGCCGGAAAGCAGATCCAGCGGCGTTCTGCCTCCGCAGGCGTAGAGGAAGCCAACCCCGGCCAAGGCCCAGCAAAGGGCGTAGGCGCGATTTCGCGCGATGATGATTGTTTCCATCCTGCTGGTGGAGAGTCTACAGCCTCGGCGAGGCACACGTGCCTCCTATCGATCATCTTCGCATTTTCGGCTCTCCTGACCACTTTGCTCGAACGCCTGCTGGCAGCCGACGGAGACGTAACATGGTAGTCTCAGCTCATGAACGCGCGGGACGAGGACGCTCGGCAGCGCCGAAGGCGATGGTCTTTCGGGGTCACCTCAAGAGGAGAATCCTTGGCGGCGGATCTGGCGTTCTGGCGCACGGCCAGCGCAAGCGTGAAATTCGCCGCCATCCGCGCCATGGCCGACGAATCGGAGATCATCAAGGGACATGCCCCTCCACCCGGACTTCAGAGATCTGTTGGCGGTATTCGCCGCGCACAACGTTGACTATCTCGTGGTGGGGGGCTACGCGGTGGGTTTTCACGCGCGGCCTCGCTTCACGAAAAATATCGACCTGTGGGTAGGCCATGCGCCCGACAATCTGATGCGCGTCCGGGCAGCGCTCGAAGAATTTGGTGCGCCCACCGCCATGCTCGAACAGCTCGAATCGGCACTCGACGAGGATGTGCTTTGGATGGGCGTGCCCCCAGTCCGGATTGACGTCGTGAAGGGCGTTCCTGGTGGAGATTTTTCTGCATGTCTCGCTCGGCGCATGTGTACGAGCTGGGACGGCATCGTCGTTTCCGTCATCAGCAGAAACGACCTGATCGCGATCAAGCGAGCCAGCGGCCGGCCACAAGATCTTCTCGACGTCGAGGCGCTGGCAGAGTCCGGCGGGGAAGAGGACTGACGAGCGCACCCCAAACACAAAACCGGCGATCCTCGCTTCCGAGAACCGCCGGCCTTGATGTCTGACGTCGCTGTTACTTCTGCGCCTGTTCCATCGCCACGGCGACTGCGACACTGGCGCCGACCATGGGGTTGTTGCCCATGCCGAGGAAGCCCATCATCTCGACGTGCGCGGG
>PMLH01000630.1:0-499 GCA_003159055.1 Myxococcales bacterium | reverse complement strand
GTGGTTGATGGCCACGCCCTCGCGCACGTCGTCGGCGCCGTAGCAGCGCACCTTGGCTTTTTCGCCCTTGGAATAGGCGATTTCACGGACCACGTTCAGCTTGCTTGAAGCGTAGTCGAACTTGGTCTGTACGTAGGTGAAGCCGTTGATGCGGCTGATGATCTGCGCGGCGTCTTTGCCGAGGCCGTTCAGGATCACGCGCAGGGGCTCTTTGCGAGCCTTGTTCGCGCTGCGGGCAAGACCGATGGCGCCTTCCGCGGCGGCGAACGATTCGTGGCCGGCGAGGAATGCGAAGCACTTGGTCTCTTCCTTGAGCAACATCGAGGCGAGGTTGCCGTGGCCGATGCCGACCTTGCGATCGTCGGCGACCGAGCCGGCGATGCAGAAGGCCTGCATGCCTTCGCCGAGCGAGCAGGCGATGTCGACGGCCTTCTTCTGCCCCTTCTTGAGCGCGATGGCGGCGCCCAAGATGTAGGCCCAGCACACGTTCTCGAAGCAG
>PMLH01000556.1 GCA_003159055.1 Myxococcales bacterium | reverse complement strand
TTCCCTTGCGGTCGATTCCTAGACGCAGCCGCACCTTCCCCTCGATGCTCAGTCGACGGGCCATTTCGGGATACGTCAACTCTGGCTTGAACAGTTCATGCGGCAGCTCGGCCACGGACTCCTCGTCGACCGGGGCAAACGCCGAGGCGGCTGGCGGCGGGGGCGGCGCCGCAGGTAGCGGCGGCGGCGCGGTCTTGGCCACGGTGCGGTCCTTGGTCATCAACGTATTGCCGACCGGCACCGCCACCGGGCTTTCACCCGCGACCACCGAGTCCTCCGTGACGCCAAAAACCGGCGTCGGCGGAGTCTCGCTGGAGGTGGGGGGCTTGGTCTCCTGGTTGGGCATGGGCGGCAACGCCTTGTGCAGCGCCGGCCTGCGCACCGCCAGCTTGGGCTCCGCTTGCGGTGGGCGCGGCAGCGGATCCGGCAGGGGCAGCGGGGGCGGCGCCGGCTCGGGAGGCTTGGGCGCCACCAAATCCACTTCAACCGGAGCGGGGCGGTCGCCGCTAAGGGCGCCCGGCGGTATCCTAGCGACACCGATCCCCAACGCGAGGTGGAGGGTGATGGCAGTCGCCACACCCACCAGAGGTGCGTTGGGATGCTGGTCGACTGGTGCGACGCCGTTGGCCACCTTGCGCTCCTTGCGCTCGGACCTCAGTTTACCTCGTCGGCGCTGGTATGTCGGGCGTCGTTGCCGAACTGTCGACGTTGATCGCGAACTTGCGCACACCGGCCCGCTTCACGAGGTCGATGATGTGCACGACGCTGCCGTGGGGAACGATCTTGTCCGCCGCGATGATCGCCTGCAGGTCCGGATTCCTGGGCAACTCGGTGGCGATTTGCTGGACGACCTTGGCCTCGTCGGCGAGATCGCCGTTGAGGTACAGCTGGTTTTCCTTGGTCAGCGTCAGGGCCAGGGTCGTGCGCGTCTGGTCGCTGCCGGTGACGGCCTTGGGCAAATCGACCTTGATCGACGGATTCACGATGTACGTTGTGGTCACCATGAAGATGATGAGGAGCACAAGGGTGATGTCGACCAGCGGCGTGACGTTGATCTCGGTGATCATCCGCCCCGTGTCGTCGTCTTCGAATTTGCTTGCAGCGCCTGCCATGAGCTACGTGCCCTTGGGAGGGTCGGCATCTCCGCTGGCGCCGGTCAAAATCAGGTGTGCCAGCGTGTCCACACGCCCCATCGTACGCCTGATTCTGCCCTGGAAGACGTTGAAGGCGACCACGGCCGGGAGCGCGACCAGAAGGCCAACCGCGGTCGCCACCAGCGCGTCGGCAATGCCCGCCATCACCACCGCCGCGCCGCCGCCCTGATTTTTCGCCAGGTCGGCGAAGGCCTTGATGATGCCGAGCACCGTACCGAACAGGCCGATGAACGGCGCATTGTTGCCGAGCGTGCCCAGGATCCCGAGGTGCTTTTCCAGCATCAGCCGTTCCCGCGCTCGCGCGGAGGCCATGGCTTCGACGGCGGCGTTGGATCCGCGCGGCAGCTCATCGAGACCCACCAGGGCCACCCGCGCCTCGGGCGAGCGGCCGTCGCCCAAAATGGCTCTCGCCACCTTGACATCGCCGGACGCCAGCGCCTTGTGCAGTTTTTCGCTCACGCTTTCGAAATCGCGCAGGCGGCCCGACATGGCGATGCCGCGCTCGACCATCACGGCGACGGAAAGAACGGACAAAAAGATGAGCAACCAGAGGACCCACTCGGAGCCAAAAAGGGTGAACGTAAGAAGATGTTCGGTGATGTGCATGGTTCCTGCTCCGGCTTCAGGCCGGATCCGCGCCCGAAACTAGCATAGGTTGGTCTCTTCTTGCGTGTTCGACTCCGAGTACATCGAGAACGACTGTGGCGTAGCTTCCAGCCGGCAGCGAAAACCGCAGCCGGAGGCCAGCGGCGTCTTCGACAACCGCTGGCCGGTCAAGAGTGACCCTGACCACAACCGGGCGCCTGGTGCCAGGTAGGGAACGCCCGACCTGGGCCAGCTCTTCCGGTCCGATACCAAGCGTGGCAAGCGCGCGATCCTCGAGGGCGCGTGCCACCGTCCCTGGCGCAGGCGAGCGCACGCGACTTCCGGGCAGGGGCGCGGTGGGAACGATTTCCCCAGTATCGACGCGAGCCTGTTCGAGGGCAGGATCGGTGCAGACGAATTGCCCACCCGATGCGGTCTTTTCCAGAATGTCACCCTCACGCACCACGAGCAGGCCGTCGTTTTCGGCACGCAGATCGAGCACGGTATTGAAGACCGCAGATTGCACGGCGGAAAGCAGGAGCTTGCGGCGGCGGGCGTCGGGCTCACGCCGGGTTCCGCGCAGCACGGCCAGCCCAACCGCGACGTTGTCACCTGCGGCACCAAAGCGTTGGTGGCCGAACCGATTCGCGATCCCCTTGCCGGCAAAGCTCCCAAGCGCTGCCTCGAAGGCGGCAGCCTCTCCTTCGGCAAGATCGGACAGGACGACCTCGAAGCGATTGCCCTGCAAGTGGCCGACGCGCAACTTGTTCTTGTGTCGGGTCGCGGAAAGAACCCGCACTCCATCCACCGATGCCGCTTGCGCCTGCACGGGGTCGACGCCAAGGAAGCTCAGCCATTGGCGCGTGGTCGCGTGGCGATCCTTCATGCCCGCGTAGCCCACGTCGCGATCACTGACCCCGAGCACCCTGGCCAATCGATGGACGACCTCCAGCGTGGTCAGATTCTGCTTTTCAATCCAAAGATACGCGTGCTCACCCTCCCCAGCAGGCAGGTAGGCCGGGATTTCCTCGACCAGGAAGGTTGCGGGACTGGAGACGAACCTGGCCATCAGCCAGAGGTGGACTTGTCGGCGGGACTATCGCCGAAACGTTGTCGGATGAAATCGAGAAACAGCTCTGCGCGCTTGATTTCGAGGGTGCTGCCGACTTCCTTCACCACCCGAAGAAAGACCTGCTTGGCGCTGGCAGGGTTGCCCATCTCGAGGTGGGTTTCGCCGAGCGCGAGCATCAGCTCACCTTCCCGGCCG
>PMLH01000230.1:10229-10605 GCA_003159055.1 Myxococcales bacterium | reverse complement strand
GTTTCGAAACGTTCAGTCAGTGAGCGGCGCCGCCTCAAGTTCAGCCAGGATGGTCCTTTGGTTTCTTGAGACAAAGCCATTCCGGACGTCTAAGAGCTGCTCACTCAAGCGTATGCTCTTTGCCTGAACTTCCGTCCGCTGCAGACGTCCTCTATCAGACCAAAGAGATAGTCGTTGCATCGCTGCGTAATTGATCGAAGCGAACTTTGGTATTCCTCCAGCTCAGCAACCGGCTCGACCAGCCTTCGAAGTACCCAGTATTCATGCCAGGCGAAGTTGATCTAGTTCGCCAACGCGTCAGGACCGTTCATCCAATGGGCCACGAGGTTGTTCGACGTGTCGAAACATGAATTGAGCTGCGGATCGAAGAAGTCAT
>PMLH01000230.1:345-10185 GCA_003159055.1 Myxococcales bacterium | reverse complement strand
TTTGGCGTTGATCTTTCCCGAGGCAGTGATCGTGATGTCCTTGCCTTTCAAGGTGATGGTGCCGTCCTTCTTTAGGGTGATGCTGGCGTCGCCCGACTGCAGCACGATTTGGTCGCCGGCATCGACGGTCAATTTCTTGCCGACCGTGAGCTGATCGTCCGCGGCGATGGTCTGTTTCCGCTGGTCGTTGACGGTCAAGGTGTCGGACTTGGTTACGGTCACACCGCGCGCACCTGAGATGGTGATGGTCTCATCCTTGCTGACGGTCTCCGTGCGCGCGCCCGAGATGGTGATGGTCTCGTCCTTGNNCCACCGCTGATCGAGATGCTCTCGTCCTTGTCCACGGTCTCGCTGCGGCCGCCGTGGATGGTGATGGTTTCGTCTTTGTCGACGGTCTCGGTGCGGTTGCCATGGATGGTGATGGTTTCATCCTTGTCGACCTCTTCGGTGCGGTTGCCGTGAATGTTCGAGGTCTCGTCGTTCCCGACGTCTTTCTTTCGGTCGTGGCCGACCTGGCGACTCTCGTTGTTCTTGACGAGAATGTTCATGTCCTTTTCGGCCTGGACGTAGACCTCTTCCTTGCCCTTCAGGTCTTCGAAACGGATCTCGTTGAAGTTGCTTGATGTGCCGCCCTTGCTGCTTCGGCTCTTGATCCCGCTTTGTGTCTTGTTGTCCGGCAGCTGGTAGGGCGGCATGCTGTCGATGTTGTAGACGCGACCTGTGATGATGGGCCGGTCCGCATCGCCGTCGAGGAATTCGACGATGACTTCCTGGCCGATGCGCGGAATGTGGATGGCGCCCCATTGTTTCCCGGCCCACACCTGGGCCACGCGCACCCAGCACGACGACTTCTGGTCGCTTTGTCCAAGCCGGTCCCAGTCGAACTGGACCTTCACGCGACCAAATTTGTCGGTGTAAATCTCATCGCCGGACGGGCCAACCACGACGGCGGTTTGCGGTCCTTCGATCCTCGGCTTGTGGGCGCGGCGCCGCGGCCGGAACTGGGCTTGGCTGTCGAGCAGCGTGTAGGTCGCACGGAAAGGCTCGTCCGCCGGTGCGACGTCGCCGGTCTCGTACTGGTTGATGCTGATCGAGTAGGTGGCCGAGGTGATGAGGTACTTCTTGCTGAAGTCGTCTTCCTTCCAGAACGGATTGTACTCCACGTTTCCGAGCGTTCTCGTCAGCGTCACCAAATCGCCAACGCCGAGACCCATGGTATTGCCTTCGACTTCAATCATCGTGTTTGCGACGAAGTCGCTTTCGAGGCGCACCCCTGCGTCGGCCTCCGCGTCGGCCTTTACCGTCAGTCCGCCTGGATTGTCGTAGTCGTCGTAGTCTGCGCCGGGTTGTGTCGCGGTCGACGGCTTGTTCTGAAGTTGGGCCGACCGCGGACGAGGCTTCGCGTAGTCGTAGCCCTGGAGAGAAGTGAACTTGCCCGGATAGAGCGCGCCAGCCACGCTCAAGGTCCAGAAATGCTCATCGACGACTGCCTGCTTGCGCTCTCTCGGCAGATATGGGACGGACTCGTAACCCGAGACCGTGCCATGCGCAGTCCCGGAGTCGGCCAGCACCATGGTGTGCTTGTCCTGTGCGTGCTTGAAGAAGTAGTAAATCCCTTCTTCCTCGAAAAGCCTCTGGATGAAATTGGAGCAGCTCTCTCGGTATTGCACGCAGTATTCGCGGGTTCGGTAGTCGCCCTTGAGCGAGTCGGGGTCGACGTCTGCACCGTGCTGGGAAAGGAGGTCGCGTGCCAAGGCCGGCGCTTTGGCGTCGAAGAAGATGCGGCAGTCGCGCGTGTAGTCCAGAAGCGTCAATTTCGGGTTCAAGACCACTGCATAGCGGGTGTGGCGCATGGCCAGCCCGGTCTTGGCGAAATAGGTGACCACACCATTGAAGAAGCGGAATCCGCCGGAGTCGAGCTTGATGCGTATGGTTATCGGCTGCCCCAGGACCACATCAGAAGCGATGGCCGGGTCTTCAGAGAGCAGGGTCACGTTATAGGAGAAGGGCGCTCCGAGTGCTTCCTTGCCCTGGAAAGTCCTCAGCAAAAGAACCCCCTCCGGCAGGGGGCCGGTGACCACAGTATCGCGTCCAAGCAGTGCCATGAGCGAGTCCAGAGGTTAAGGGTTGACTTGATGGCGCGTCAAACGGCCGCTGAAGGCTATCACGCCGCTTGGTCCTCATACACCCGATTCATCGATGTCCCAAGCCGGGCCCCAAAGGCAAGGCTGATCGCGCGGCCGTAGGTCGGATGTTAGCTAGCGTTGCGTCGGCTGGCGCATCATGCGCACAGGCGTAGCACTTCGCTGGCGAGGCTGTGTAGGGGCAGCACCTTGTGCACGCCTCCATGTTTGATGGCTTCCGCGGGCATGCCGAACACCACACTGGTGGATTCGTCCTGTGCGAGATTGGTGGCGCCGGCTTCTTTCATTTCGGCCATGCCCAACGCACCGTCGTCCCCCATGCCGGTCATGATCACGCCGACGGCATTGCTGCCGGCGTAGCGTGCGACCGAGCGAAACAGCACATCCACCGATGGGCGATGGCGCGAGACCAGCGGGCCGTCCTTGACCTCGACGTAGTACCTGGCGCCGCTGCGCTTGAGCAGTGTGTGCCGGTTGCCGGGCGCGATGAGGGCGCGTCCGCGAATTACGGTGTCGCCGTCCTCGGCTTCTTTCACCTGCACTGGACAAATCGAGTCCAGCCGCCTGGCGAATGCGGCGGTGAATTTCTCCGGCATGTGCTGGACGATCACGATGCCGGGGCAGTCCACCGGCAGGACTTCGAGAAACTCGCGCAACGCCTCCGTTCCGCCGGTGGAGGCGCCCACCGCGACGATGCGTTCCGTGGTCTGGATCATGGCGTGGCTCGATCCCTTGGCGATCACGGCGTCGGCGGTGAGCTTCGGCTGAACCTTGGCCGGGACTGGCGATCCTCGTCGCACCTCTACCTTCGCCGCAGCCTTGACCGCGTCGCAGACGCGTATGCGCGCCTCCTCGAGAAACACCTTGGTGCCGAGCCTGGGTTTGGTGATGATGTCGACCGCGCCCAGCTCCAGCGCGCGCAAGGTGGTATCGCAGCCCTGTTCCGCAAGGCTCGAACAGATCACGACCGGGATCGGGTGTTGCGACATCAACTTCTGCAGGAAGGTCAGGCCATCCATGCGCGGCATCTCGATGTCCAAGGTGATGACGTCGGGCACGAAACAACGCAGCTTTTCGGCGGCGACGTACGGGTCAGACGCGGTTTCCACCACGTCGATGTCTTTGTCGGACGCGAGGAGCTCGCTCAGGGTCTGCCTGACCACCGCGGAGTCGTCCACCACCAGTACCTTGATTTTCGCGGGCATGGGCTAGCTTCCTTTTTGGTAGACGGTTGGCGCGACCTGAACCAAGGGAACCGATAGGCCATTGATTGTTTCGGAATGGCCGAGGAACACGAAACCTTCAGGCTGCAACAAATCCGCAAAGCGAAGCAGAATGTCCTGTTGTGTTTTGCGATTGAAATAGATGAAGACGTTGCGGCAGAAGATGACGTCGATGGGCCGGGGTACGTCGTAATGACGGGACAGTAGGTTCAGACGCTGAAAGGTGACCTTCTGCCTCAAGCCGGGAACGACGCGAACCAGGGCCTTTTCTCGATCGCGGCTGCGCAGAAGGTATTTGTGTTTGAGCGCGGCCGGGATGGGTGCGGCGCTGGCTTCGCTGTAGATGGCCCGTGTTGCGCGATCGAGCACCGCCGTCGAGATATCGGTGGCAAGAAGCTGCCAGCACATCGGCCGGGTTTCCGCGAATTCGCTCAGCACCATGGCCAAGGTGTACGGCTCCTCGCCGGTTGAGCTGGCCGCGCTCCACACCCTGAGGGGACGCGCCGAGCCGACCCCGTCATTCTCGATCAGCCTGGGAAGGGCGGTGCGGGCGAGATAGGTGAAGTGGTGCGGTTCGCGGAAGAAATCGGTCTTGTTGGTGGTGATGGCGTCGATCAGATGGACGATTTCCGTCTCGTCGCGGTTGGGGCCGAAAACATGCGCGGTGTAGTCGTGGAACTTGGCGAGTCCCAGCGCGCGCAGCCGTTTGCGCAGGCGAGACTCAAGCAACACGCGCTTGGCGGGTGGAATCTGAATCCCTACTTCAGTCTCGATGAAGTTGCTGAGGAGATTGAAATCGGGAGTCGCCAGCTTGATCTCATTCCAGGGAATGTCGAGCGAGGCGGAAGACGCTTGCGAGCCTGCCATGTTACGCCGCCTGCTGCACGCTTCGTAGCAGCGCCGGAACGTCGACGATTAGCGCCAGGGTGCCGTCGCCCAAAATGGTCGCACCCGACAGTCCGCGCACATTCTGGTACATCCGTCCAAGCGACTTGATCACGGTCTGGTGCTGCCCCACCACGCCGTCGACGACGAAACCGAAGCGCTTGCCTTCCACGGTGGTGACGGCGATCTGTTCAATGGCGGGGCGCGCGCCTGCGCAACCGAACCAATCGCGAAGGCGAATGTAGGGGACCAACTCGCCGCGCACGCTGGTCAGGCGGTTGCCATGCGACTGTTCGATGTCGAGCGCCGTCAGCTCGACACATTCCTCGACCAGCGCCATCGGCAGCACGTACTTCGTGTCTCCGACTGCGACCAGCAACCCCTCGATGATGGCCAGGGTCAGTGGCAATTGCAGGCGCATGGTGGTGCCTTTGCCGAGCTCGCTCGCGATGTCGATTTGCCCGCGCAGGGCTTCCACCGATCGCTTTACAACATCCATGCCCACGCCGCGGCCCGAGACGTTGGTGACGGCCTTGGCGGTCGAAAACCCCGGCAGGAAAAGCAGCTTGTAGAGCTCATCCAAAGAGACCTGTGCGGTTTCGTCGAGAAGCCCCGAGGCAATGGCTTTCTTGCGAATTGCAGCGGGATCCAGGCCCGCGCCGTCGTCTTTGACTTCGACGAACACGCTCTGCCCCGAGTGATAGGCAAGCAAACGAACGGACCCCGTGGGATTCTTGCCTGCCGCGCGACGACGGTCGGGCGATTCGATGCCGTGGTCGCAGCTGTTGCGGATGACGTGCACCAGCGGATCGAACAGGCGTTCGATCATGGTCTTATCCAGCTCGGTTTCGGCGCCCTCGGTTTCCAGCTGAATCTCCTTGCCCAGCTCGGACGCGAGGTCATGGACCAGCCGCTTGAAGCGGGCGAAGGTCGTGCCGATCGGAACCATGCGAATGTCGAGCGTGTTGTCGCGCAGTTCGGCCGAAAGCCGGCCGATGTCTTCCGCGACGGAGAAAAGCTGGTCGTCGCCGCGCGTGGAGGCCAATTCCGCCAGGCGGGCCTGCGCAATCACCAGCTCACCGACCAAATCCACCAGGCTATCGAGCTTTTGTGCAGAGACTCGGATGCTGGAGGTATTTTCCGGCGCACGGCTGCTCGCCGTGGCGTCGCGCGGGGCGGGCTGCGTTCCCGCGGCCGAGGTTGCTTCGGCACCCGTCACGGCAGGCAGGCTCGACAAGGTGACGGGGGCTGGCAGCAGATCCCCCGCGGCCGGCGCGGTGACCGTGGCGGATATGCTCAGGTCGCAACGATCTTCGACAAAGATGAAGACATCGCGAAGGTCGTTTTCACTCTTGGCGGTCTGCAGAACCACGTCGAATCGCACGTGGCAAGTCTCGGGATCGAGATCTTCCAAGAGCGGCAGAGCGTCCAGGTTGGTCGTCGTCTGACACGTCCCCATGTCTGCCAGCTCGGCGAGAATCCCGAGTGGACTGCTGCCATTCTGGAAGAAGTCCAGGTGTGGAGCCCAGGCGATGCGATACTCAGTCATCGGTTGGCGGGTGGGCTCGGGTTCGGGCTTGGCCGCGACGGCAGCCCGTGGAGCCGGATTCCCTTCGACCCGGTCGAGGATGACCTGGAAACCAGCGTGCAGCCGATCGTGCGATGCCGACGACATCGGCGTGGTCGGGTCGAGCATGGAGCGTATGAGATCCTTGGTCTCCAAGGTCAAGGCGATGACGTCCGGCGTGGCTTGCAGCTTGCCCTGTCGGATCTGCACGAAGACAGCCTCGACTTCGTGGGCGATGGCGGCAATGCGTTCAAACCCGGCCATCGCGCTCGACCCCTTGATCGTGTGCAGTGCACGAAAGGCCTGCGCAATCAGCTCTGGGTCCTGGGGCCGCTGCTCCAGCTCGAGCAGAGTGGTTTCGAGCGCCGCCAGGTGCTCGGCCGCTTCTTCGCGGAACATCGCTGCCAGTTGATCGTTGCCTGCCATCGGACCGTCCTATCCCTCGTCCTATCCAATGATGCGTTTCACGACGGAGAGCAGCTGTTCGGGCGTAAATGGCTTCACCATCCAGGCGGTGGCGCCCGCAGCCTTTCCTTCCTGCTTCTTCGTATCTTTGGACTCGGTGGTGATCATCACGATGGGCGTAAGCCGGTGCTTGAGGCTGGCCCGCGCGTGCTTGATGAGAGAAACCCCGTCGAGGTCGGGCATGTTGAGATCGGTGAGGATCAGGTTGAACGTCGCGGCCTCCATCTTGGCCACGCCGTCGCGACCGCCGGTGGCCGACACGACCTCGTAGCCCGCCTTTCCGAGCACGCTCTCTTCCACCTGGCGAATCACCGCCGAATCGTCAACCACGAGTATCTTCTTTGCCATAGCCCTAATCCTGGTGAGTCCAGTCGCGCGTGGCCAAGCCGAGCAGCGCAAGGCCCGTGGCGACGGCTGGTCCGCGCGCTTCCCGCGGAAAACGGATGGGGATCTTGGCGCTCGCTGCGCTCTTCAAGGCTGCGAGGAGGACCTGCAGCCCAGCTGCGTCTACTTCGGTCACGCAGCTGGTGTCGAGCTCAAGTGGGCCCCGAGCCTCCAATGCCTGCAGAAGCTGGCCCTTGACCTCGGCCGCCGCAGCAATGGTGAGCTCACCGCTCAAGGTGCATTTCATGGAATTGCCTCGCTCCTATGCCGACCGCCACGTCGCATTAGAAGAACTCAATCGAGCCCTCCTGAGATGGGATATCGGCAGATCTCTCAACTTCCTGTTGGGTGCTCTGTGCGGCAGTCGAAAGCACCGCGCGTTGAACCTGCCGCTCCTCTTCCATGGTGTGACGGCGATTTTCGAGATGCGCGCGTCCCGACGGAGGCTGGGCACCACGTGAATCGACCACGGCGACGCTGTGCAAGGTCGACAACTCATGCGAGATCCTGCGCAGTTGTTTGGCTCGTTCAACCAGCTCGTGCAGCGCCTGGCTGGTGGCACCCACATCGGATCGCAGCGCGCCACTGCCGGAAAGCAGCAGCGCCGCGGCGTTGGCGAGCGACGACTGATAGGTCCCAAGCTCGCTCACGAGTCTTTCCAATTCCGCTGCGACCTCTTCGCCGCTGAGCGCCGCCTCGGCTTGGTGGCCGGAACGTGCGCTCACCAGCAAACGCGCCTCTTCCCCCACCGACTGCATGATGCTGGCCGCCGACGAAGTGAAGGCTTGGATCTGGTCCGATACGTTCTGGATTTCTCGCGCAAGGACGGTCAAGGTGGCCCCGGCTTGACCAACCCGCACGGCCTTCACCATGGCATTCAGGCCGATGAACCTTGCATCTTCCCCGAGTATCGCGACCTCGTCGACCAGCCTCTCCACACCGCTGGCTGTCCCGCAAACCTTGCCGAGAGCCTTCATCATCGCTTCTTTTTGCGCGTCGTGAGCGCGCAGGGTTTCGGTCGTGGTCCGAATGCCGCGTTCGAGTTGGGCCAAAACCGAGGTGCCACTGCTCTTGCCCGAGAAATTCGAGCTCTCCTTGGCCGTTGCGCTCAGGGTCGACACGATGGATTGCAGACTGTCATCAATCTGCGAGAGCCCATTCACTAGCCGACCGCACGCGTTCGCAAGTTGTGCGGCTTCGACGCGCGTCAGGAGCGCAAGCTCCGCCAGCCAGGAGCGCAGAACCTCAGTCGACTCGGCGGCATTCACGACCGCTTGCGCGCTGTTCGCGAATTCTTCCAGATCCTCGACCACGTGCTCGAGCATCTGGCGAGCGATATCTTGCACCTGCAGCGACTGGAGGACCTTTCCACTGCTCGACCGCACGTCGGTCATGCTTTCCGCCGACCTGCTCGCCAAGGCGTACGAGATCTGGCAAGCGCCGGACATGGCAGCGAGCTGCTTCCGGGTCTCTCGGCGAAATCCTTCGACGTCGCGGCGATGCCGATCGAGAAAACTACGCGCTTGCGTCAATGCCGATTCCGCGGTCGCGCGCACGTCGCGACCCTGCGACAGGACCTCGCCGAATTTCGGTTTGATCCGCACAGCCATACTGCGCAGGTCGCTGACCACGGTGTCAAACCCGGCCTGTCCCATGTCTCTTCTGGAGTTCTCCAGGTGGGTGGTCGAAGCCAAGGCATGCAGGGTCGCGACGATGGTTTGAAAATCGCCGTCAAGGCACGACAGCTTGACAATCCCTGCCAGAACACCGGACAAGGCCCGCAGTCCCTTCTCGGTGTCGGCCTTGCCGTGTTCCAAATGCTGATCGAGCTGGCCCAATCCTTTGCGCAGGGCTTCGGCTGGGTCTCCGTCGCTGCCGCCCATGCGTGTCGCGTTCGACGATTCCGTCAAGACGCGGTCTGCCTCGTCCTCCACGTGCTGGAGGCGGGCCCCGGTTGATAGGAAGACCTTCTCTGAATCGGCCATGAAGCGACCAAGCTCGCTCGCAATTGAATGGAAGCGATCGATGGCTGACTGGAGCGACTCCTTGGCATCCATGGACTGCCCAGTGGCGCCGAGACACGCCGCCGGAACTCGGTNNGCTGGCGCCGCAGCGGTTGACGAACGTAGCTCGTCCGCGGTGAAGACACGGTCGAGATCGAGGATCATGATGAACTGGTCCTCTCGCTTTCCCATGCCGCGGATCACGGACGCATCGATGCGACAGCCCAGATGCGGCGGTGGAGCGACGTTGCTGGCGTCGAGGTCGATGACCTCCTGAACCGAGTCGACCAGCGCTCCCAGCACCGTGCGTTCACCGTCGACCGCGACCTCCGAGATTACGACGCAGGTGTCGACCGTTTTTTGCGTCATCGTCAGCCCCAGTTTGAGTCGCATGTCGACCACCGGGACCACGTTGCCGCGCAGGTTGATCACACCGCGCATGAAGTCCGGCGTGCGCGGGACCTTGGTCATGGTGGTGAATTCGAGCACCTCTCGCACCTTACCGATATCGACCGCAAACAGCTCTTGGTCGAGCTTGAAGGTCAGGTACTGGGAAGTCGAGCTGGCAGCTTGGCTTTCCATGATCATTTCCCCGGGTCCGAGAATTCCTCGAAGCCAGCATCGTCGACATCAGAACCCAAGTGGAGCGTCAGGCCCTTACCGTTGCCGCCCTTGCGCGGTGCCGGTGCAGGGGCCGCCTGCGGCGTGGCTGCGACCGCGGGGTGTGCGTGCTTCTTCGCGATAGGCCTCGCCACCGCCGTGCTGGAACCATTCACGCGGAAGAAGCTGATCGCAGACTGCAGTTGTGCGGCTTGGCTCGCCAGCTCCTCCGAGGTCGAGCTGGTCTCTTCCGAGCCCGAGGCGTTTTGCTGAATGACCTGATCCAGCTGTTGAATGGCCTTGTTGATCTGCGCCGCGCCGCTGTCTTGCTCTCGGCTTGCGGCGGTGATTTCTTGCACCAGCTCAGAGGTCTTCTGCACGTCGGGAAGGATCTTGGACAGAAGCTCGCCGGCCTTCTCCGCGACCTTCACGCTGGTCCCGGACAATTCCGTGATTTCGCCGGCGGCCTTCTGGCTGCGTTCGGCAAGCTTGCGCACTTCGGACGCGACGACAGCGAACCCGCGGCCGTGCTCGCCTGCACGCGCGGCTTCGATGGCGGCGTTGAGCGC
>PMLH01000230.1:0-284 GCA_003159055.1 Myxococcales bacterium | reverse complement strand
GTTCGAGCTCATCTCCTCCATCGACGACGAGATCTCCTCGATGGACGACGCTTGCTCGGTCGAGCCTTGGCTCAATTGCTGGGACGATTCGCTCAGCTGTTCTGAACCGGCCGCGACGTTGTCCGCAGAGCCCTTCACCTCGACGACGACATCGGAGAGCTTCTTGACCATCTCGGCCAATGCCTTCATCAGCGAGTCGTCTTCAGACCGCGGTTTGACCTCGACCTGGAGGTTGCCACTCGCAAGCTCCTGGGCCATGCGGGTAACGTCCTGCAGGCTCTTGA
>PMLH01000174.1 GCA_003159055.1 Myxococcales bacterium | reverse complement strand
TGCGCCGCATTCCTGGACACCTTGCCTGCTGACGCCAGCACGGCTGCCGTGAAGTACCAGGTCAACCATCTGGTACCGCTGGAGGTGTCGCAGCTTGGCTCGCAACCCCAAGCGATCTGGTCTGCAGTCTACGGCGCCTTCGTCTTCTCCTGGCGCTATTACGGAGGCGGATCCTCCTGGCCGATCAAGGTTCGCAAATTCCTCTCGGATGGACGCTCTGCCGGAGGCGATACCGACAGCGTTCCAACCACCGTCTCCAACAATGACACCTCCGGGAGCTACGGTTTTGGCAATGTGGCCGCTAGCCGAACCCTGTTTGGCGTGGCCTACATCGCCTCGGGCACCAACTACCCCTACCTGACAGTCCTCGATGCATTGGGGAATCAGGTGGGCGCGACCCTACCGCTGCAACCGAGCCCGGCTGGCTCGATGTGGGTAGCTGCGGGCGGAACCAATGCCGGATTCATCACCTTCTACGACCAAGGTGGGGTGGGAGCCTCTCTCGTCCCGGTGGCCGGTGATGGCACGGTTCCCGCGGTGCAATCCTCCATCGATGCCGGCGTGCTGCCCAACTTCCATTTCAGCGGAACCAAGGCGGCCGTCTACGCGCGCGCCCTCAATGACGATGTCGGCGGCGCTGGCGGCGTTGGCCTCGCGATCCTCTACGGCGACGGTGTTGCCTTCGCCTACGTGAACGCGGACGGATTGACCCACGTGGGGCCTGCGTCCGTCATGGCCCATACCTACGACAGCGGCGGCGACTATCTGAACATCTCGAACTTCGCCGGAAGCTTCGCCGTCTCTCTTTACAGCCATGGTGAGCACAAGACCCGCGTGGCGGCGAGCAGCTGCCAGTAGTCAACCAGTCAACGAACGCCGGCTACTGTCCCAGTCGCGCCATCACACGACCGATGCGGGCCTTGATGCCCTCGTCTTGTGGGGACAGAGCGGCCGCTCGTCGGTAGGCGGCCAACGCCTCGTCGTAACGGAGCAGCTTGAAATAGGCGTCGCCGACCACGACGTGGTACTTCGACGCCTTTGATTGTAGGTGAACCGCGCGCCGGCCATAGTCGAGCGCTTCGGTGTAGCGGGCGTTTTCGAACGCGACCTCGGCCAGGCCCGCAACGGCTTCGGGATTGCTGGCGTCAGCGCGTACCGCCCGGTCGAAGGCGGTCTGCGCCTTCACCCAATCACCCCGAGACAGAGCCGTCGCCCCCTCCGCAGCGGCCTTGGCTGAGGCGGCACGGTCGCGCGGCGAGTCTTCGTCGAAGGCCCTTCCCGCGGCGCTCTTCTTTCTCGCACCCTTGGTACTTTCCGCGACGAGCAGCGGCTCAGCCGTCGCCGTAGGCGGCGGTTCGTCATCCTTGCCACCGGCACGGTCGCGCGCGAGCAAATCCTTGGGGTCGAGCTCGGCGACGATCTGGTAGAGCGGCCGAGCCTGCTCGCGCTTGCCGCCTTCCCACAGCCCCTGGGCGCGCCGGCGGAATTCGTCGGACAGGCGTGCGCTTTGCCGGCTGTCCTTGTCGACTTCGAGCAGCCGCGCCAGAGAAACCCGGGCCTGCGAATACTTACCGGAAACAACTGCCGAGAAGAGCTCGGCGGCGATTCGCGTCGCCTCGTCGAGAGACTTTCGCGCGGCACCGCTGGCGGCGACGTTGGTCTCGTTCTCCTTGTCGGACGTTGCGCGAGCCCCGGCCGCCAGGCCGAGCTTGGTACGCAGATCGGCATCGCCCGGCAAGAAGCGCAGCGCTTCGCCGAAGCGTACCGAAGCGAGGTCGGTCAGCTTCGCCTCCAGCAAGGCATTGCCGAGGCTGCGGAACTGGTTTCCATAGAGGCGTCGCAAAAGTGCCGCGCCCCCGGACGCCGTGCCCAACCGTTTCGCCTCACCCTCTGCCCGTTCGATGTAGCTGAGGGCCGAGTCCGAGGGTGGTTCAAGAAAGCGCTCGGCCGATGCCGCCACGCCCGCCTTGCGCAGCCAGGGCGCGCCGGTCTCGGGCTCGTCAGTCTTCGTGACCTCGACGTAAATCGGCGTGTAGATCTCTTTCGGCCGGCGAAGACCAAAGTAGAGCGCCAGCGCGATCCCGACCACGGCCACCAGGCCCGACACCACGGCCAGACGGCGCAACTTGCGCGAACGAGGCGACGGCATCCGGTCCGCCAACTTCTTACGCCATTCCTCGTCGACCTCGGGCAACTCCAGGTCGTCCCACTCCGTCTGCAGCCGGGCGGCGATCTGCGCCTCGCACAGCATCGCCTCGACCACGGCCATGCTTTGGGGTCGTTCGGCCGGCTTCTTCTCCAGCATTTGCAGGACGACCGTCTCGATCGGCTCCGGGATCCCGAGATTCGGGGCCTGCTGCCGCAAGGGCTTCGGCTTATCCGTGACGTGCCGGCTGAGGGTCGTCATCACGTCGTCGTGCCAGAACGGGCACGTACCGGTCAGCATCTCGTAGGCCATCGCACCGAGGGAATACACGTCGCTGCGCTGATCGTAGCCTTTGCCCCGGATTCGCTCCGGTGCGAGGTAGTCTGGCGTTCCGACGACGTGCTCCTCGGGCGGGGTCCCTTCCGGCGGCGGTTCCGCGCTGATGAGCCCGGCGATGCCGAAATCCACGACGCGGACCATGCCACCCCGTCGCCCGCTGGCGGCGAGCATGATGTTGTCGGGCTTCACGTCGAGGTGAATGATGCCCTTTTCGTGCGCGGCACCCAGCGCTTTGCAGATCTGCCGCAAGATCGCTATGGCCCGTGGGGCAGCGACGAACGTGTCCACGTCGAGCACCCGACGCAAGGACGGCCCATCAATGTACTCCATCACGTAAAACACCTGCCCGTCAGGCAGCGTGCCGAAGTCGGTTACGTCACAGATGAAAGGACTGCCAATTTTGGATGCTGCCCTCGCCTCTTGCCGAAAGCGTTCGATCGCCTTGGGATCGCGCGCACTCGCCCCCAGCAGCGTCTTGAGCGCCACGCGTTTCTCCAGATCGACGTGCTCGGCCTGGTACACCGCGCCCATCGCGCCAGCCCCCACGCGGCTGACGATGCGATAGCGCGTACCGGGAATGATTTCGCCCGGCGGGAGCGCCAGCTGCGTGTTCGCCGTGGCGGTTCGATTGCGCTCTGCCGAAGTTCGCTTTTCCACGTAAGAAGTTTCCAGTCGAGAAGCGCCGAGAGGCCCAGGCGCCGAGGCGGAGTTTAACACGCTGTTAGCTTCGGCGGACCTGTGGCATTTTGTGGCCATGCCAATCCCAACCAATCCGCGCAAGCGCTCCCTGATGCCGTCGGCGCCTCTACGGCGAACCCTGCGCAGCGCCGGCCACGCACTCGACCCGGTCGTGCAAATCGGCAAGCAAGGGGTCACCAACCCCGTGGTGGCGCAAGTTGCGCGCGCTCTCGTCGACCACGAGCTCATCAAGGTCAAGCTCGGCACCGAATGCCCCGAGTCCCGTTTCGAGGTGGCCGACCGCCTGGGCAGCGATCCCGGCGTCAAGGTCGCGCAGATTCTCGGCCGGACCATCTTGCTGTACAAGCGCCACCCCAAACGGCCCAAATACGAAAAGTCCGAGAAGTCCGCAGAGAGCGTCGGCCCCAAGACCAAGGCGCCTGCTAGACTCGCCAGGAAATCATGAAGATCGCCGCCAGCCTGCACGACCGCATTCAAGCAGCCGCCGAAGCGGTGGCTCTGCGCCTGGAAGCCGACGCATCCGATGTCGTCGTCGTGCTCGGCTCGGGACTGGCCGCCGCCGCAGACCGTCTACCCGAGGCGCGCTCGGTTCCCTACGCCGCATTGCCCGGGCTTCCGGAGCCGACGGTGGCAGGGCACCCGGGACGGTTGCTGTGCGGCCGTTGGGGAGCAAAGAAAATCTTGATCTTCTGCGGACGGGTGCACGCCTACGAAGGCTATCCGGCGGCGGAAATCGGCTTCCCGGTGCGCGTCGCCGCGACGCTGGGCGCGCAGACTGCAATCATCACCAACGTGGCCGGCGGGATCGATCCGTCGTATTCCGTTGGAGAGATCGTCGCGATTCGGGACCACATCAACTTGAGCGGCACCTCGCCCCTGGTCGGGCCCAACGACGAGCGGCTGGGCCCCCGCTTCCTCGACATGGGGGAACCCTACGCGCCGGGTTTGCGTCAGCTCGCCGGTGAGGTTGCACAGGGCCTGTTCGGCGCGCGCCTGCGCGAGGGCGTGTACGCGGCCATGCCCGGTCCGGCCTACGAGACCCCGGCCGAGGTTTCCATGCTACGCGTGCTGGGTGCGGATTTGGTCGGCATGTCGACAGTTCACGAAGTGATCGCCGCCCGACACTCCGGCCTCGCCGTGCTGGGGCTGTCGATGGTCGCGAACCCAGCGGCGGGCATCGACAAGGCGAAGCTCAGCCACGAGCACGTGACCTCGGCCGCAGCCGCCGGCGCTGCGCGCATGGGCGAATTGCTGGAAGCCGTGGTAACGCGACTGCCCCCTGGAGCATCTCATTCGTAGCCACCGTACCGACATCAGCCTGCAAGGAGAACGCCGTGGAACACAAGCTACCGCAACTGCCATGGGCCAAGGATGCCTTGGCGCCGCACATTTCCGCCGAGACCATCGATTTCCACTACGGCAAACATCACGCCACGTACGTTGCGAACCTGAACAAGCTAATTGCTGGCACCGAATTCGCCGAGCTTTCCCTCGGAGACATCATCAAGAAGGCGTCGGGCGGCCTCTTCAACAACGCCGCCCAGGTGTGGAACCACAGCTTCTACTGGAACTGCCTATCGCCCAAGGGCGGCGGTGAACCGACCGGCGCGCTGGCAGACGCCATCACGAAGAGCTTCGGCTCGTTCGCGAGCTTCAAAGAGAAGCTGACCAACGCCGCCATCACTCAGTTTGGATCCGGTTGGGCGTGGTTGGTGAAGAACGCGGACGGCTCGCTTGGGGTGGAGCAGACCAGCAACGCCGGCACGCCGATCAAAGACGGCAAGCGCGCCATCCTGACCGTCGACGTCTGGGAACACGCCTACTACGTCGACTATCGGAACGCGCGCGCAGCCTACGTCGAGGCGTTCTGGAAGCTGGTCCATTGGGACTTCGCCAGCCAGAACCTAAAGTAGCTACTTGAAGGTGATACCGGTCAGGCAGAGGTTGGTGATGGCGATGGCCGACGAGGCCGACGGGACCTGAATACCAATCCAATCGAGATTGGCCAGGTCGGCCGCCGACAGGTTCACTCCCGTCCCGTCCCAGCACTGCGTATTGAACGCAGCGAAGGCGACGGGACTGCCTGACTTCACTGTCGCACAGTAGTTGGTGGCATCCGGGTCTCCCTTCCGGTGAAGGGCGGCGCGGATGCCAGTTTGGGGATTGCCCGAGAAATTGAGCGTGATTGTCTGGAACGACCGGCCGAGGCCTCCGCCTGCGGGATAGGTTGCGTCGGCACCAATCAGGACTCCCCAATTGGCCGAATTGTCCGACGGCTTCGGCGACGCGGGCAAGGCTGGGACCTTGCCGGAGGCACACAAGCCCGTGTTGCTCGGCCATTCGAAGGTTGAGCATGGGCTGCTCGACGTGACTTGCGCGCCAGCGCACGTCGGGTCCGACACGGTATCGAGCTCGCCCAGGGAAACCCAGCCATTCCCGGTCATTGCACCTTCTGCCCGGCCGTTAACGAAATTGACCGTGTTGCCGGCAGCGCCAGATACGCCGCCTGGCCCAAGTCCACCGGTGCCGACGGTCCCGGCGCCGTCGCCACCGCTGCCGATACGGCCGCCGGTTGCCAGACTACCCCGCCCGCCTGAGCCGCCGTAGCCGGTCTGGCCTCCCAAACCCGTGCGGCCGCCAAAGCCGATCGCGCCGCCAGCGGCCACGAAGCCTCCGAAACTGACAACGCCGCCGGGACCTGCGCCGCCCGCAGGAGCAGGTGTCCCTCCCGAGGCCACGATTCCGCCTGCACCGACGGTTCCCCCGACTGCGCCTGGTCCTCCCCCAGCACCTGCTTGGGCTGGCGAAGAAGCGCTGCCGGAGGCCCCACCCGACGCCAGAATCGCAGTTTGCTCCTCGCACCAACCACTCGCGCAGACCAACCCTGGACCGCACCTTCCGTATACGTCGCAGTCGCAACCCTCCGTGCCTGGGTAACAATCCATCGGTGACCGCGCCCCACAACCAGAAAACATGACCAAGATGGCCAAGCAAGCGACGAACAATTTCACGATGGATCCTCCAGTCGATTTTGCCCCACACTGCCACGTCTCGGTCAGCGATTGCAAAGGACACCACCGATGAAGGGCGACCATGCTCACGCTTGCCCCCGCTAGCAGCCCGTGGTGAAAGNNACTTTTGCCACGGGCTGCTAGGGACTCTCAAGGTCGGCATCGCGGATAGCGAGCCCGCTGGCCTTGCGGCACATGCGAGCCGACAAATCCACGCCGACGGCGCCCAGGCCGAGCGCATTGGCCACGGCCAGGACCGTCCCGAAGCCGCAGAACGGATCGACGATCGTGCGGGTGGATGTCGTGCGGGTGATTTCCAGGCAGGCGTCACGACAGGCCAGAACGCCCATGGATTTCGCGCCTGGGCGAAAACCGCCGTCGGGCAGGACATGCACGCGTGGATGCCTGTGCGATGGCTGCACACCACGGCCAAATCCCAGCATGTGTGCGTAGCTCGCTCGCCCGAACGAAGCCGAGCCCGGCGACTTGCGACACACAATCTTGTGAAAAAGCAGGTCGGCGCCTTCGGCGTTCGCCGCTTCGCCAACCAGCGCACCCTTGTCCACCCAGAGACCACGGCGCAAGACATCACTCTGAAAGAAGATCGCGATTCCGTCGGGCGGAATCGAGCGAAGCACAAGTGCGGCGGCGGCGATGAACCAGTCGCACCAGTCGGAGAAGCTCAGCCGGGGCAGCTCGGATCCGTCGGGCAACGACGTCACGACGCTGCAGCCAGAAAGCGGCGCGTGCGAGGTCAACCACGCAATGGCATCGGCGTGGAAGACCTGGCGGCTGGGAGTCGAATCATCCGACAACCAGACCACCATAGAACGGACCCTGGCTAAAATGCGAGCGTCACGGGCTGGAAGCTTTGCGGTGAGCGATGGATCACACGCCGTCGACACGAGTTCAGGCTAGGATACGAACCACCATGAAGAATATCGGCGTCGATCGTAGGCAAGCTTGCTCGCACCAACAGTTCAAGGGTCACCTGCTCTGTGGCTGCTTGGCTCTGTTCGCAGTTGTCCTGGTGGGTTGTCCCGGGTCCGACTCGAACCCAGCGCCAGAACAAACCGGGTCGGGAGGTGCAGCTCAGCCGGTGGGTGGCATGGGCGGACAATCGAGTCAAACAAACACAAGCAGCGGTGGCGGAACCGGCGGCGTCAAGACCAGCGGGACGATCGGAGACGTGTCAGGCGGCTCGACTGGAGCTTCCAACACCACCTCGGGCACAGGTGGCGTCAAGACGAGCGTCTCCGGAGGCTCAGGCGGTGCAAACGCAACAGCAACCGTCACGGGCACCGGCGGGTCCGGCCTCGGTGGCACGACCGTAGCTTCAGGCGGCACGGCCGGTTCCGGCCTGGGAGGCGAAACGACAGCCACCAGCAAGGGTGGAACCGCTGGCGGAATCACCGCCCCGGCTCTCGGTGGCGCGGGCGGCACGACCGTCGTCGTGACTGGCACCGGCGGGGTCGGCTCCGGCGGCACTGGCGGCGGCACGGGCGGCAGCAGCGCCCCCGCATCCCTGCAATCCCTGGCGACCGCCTTCTGCGCAGCGGCCCGGACCTGCTGCACCCAGAAGTCCTACCCAACCGCTCCGCTCGCAGACTGCGAAACCCAATTCCAAAGCCGAGTTCGCGCGCTCGCATTGGTAAACAAGGGCACGGTCGTCATCGATACCGCGGCTCTCGCGACCTGTGTTGCCGCGTACAAGCAGGCCGCTACCTCGTGCAGCTTCTACGACGTGGTCGACGGCTGCGGAGGCGTTTTCGTCGGCACGAGGACCGCCGGCCAGACCTGTGGCAGCGGCAATCAAGCGGGCGGCCTCGAGTGCAAGAAGAATGGCAGCCCAACCATCTGCTTCTGGACGCAATCCCCGAGCGATCCGTCGATCACGGGCACCTGCATGCAGATGCCCCACGCAAAGAAAAGCGATTCCTGCGCAGGCACCTGCCGAAGCAACGACGATTGCTCGGTCGACATGTACGCCGGCCCCGGTGACGTAACTGCCTTCTGTTACCAGGACGACGGGCTCTACTGCAGCAACGACAACGGCGTCTCCACCTGCAAGTCGCTGATCGCCAAAGGGGTGGCTTGTTCCACGATCGACATCGACGCCTGCGGAGACGGCAACTATTGCGACTGGAACGCCAACACCTGCAGACAGTCCGCAACCCTGGGGCAGTCGTGCCAGACGGTTTCTTGCCTGAGTCGCTACCAATGCACGAGCGACTACAAGTGCTCGAACGTACCGCTGGCCAACGACGACGTGTGCGCGGGCAGCCCGCCGGTGCCTTGAGGGCTGCGGGCGCGCACCATCTTCACCGCCGCCGGACGTGACTCGCGAGGTCGCATAAGGCACGCAGCTCTGCGAGGCGCCGGGCCACGGCGGCGGGGAAGGGCGCGTCCGCCTCCAACCTCTTCAAGCTTGCTGACACGCTGAACGTGACGCTCGCGCGCGGTACCCTGGTCGAAAACCAGGGGAAGCGCGGCGAATTTGTAGCCGATGGCGCGCACGGCCTCAACGGCCTTGTCCGCATCCGCGGGCGCAATCAGGATGTCGATGTCCTTGGTGGACCGGGTGGCGCCGTGGATGGTTACTGCTACCCCGCCGCAGATGGCGTGGCGGGCTTGCGCCCGCAAAGCGCGGCGCAAACGGCGTGGAGCTCGGTAACCAAGTTCACCGATCCAGACTACCACGGGCAGAAGCGGCGAGCCGTTCAGGTCGCGCGGCCAGACCGAGCCACCTACTCAATCCGCCGCAACACTGTCGCGAAAAAGCCGTCGGTGTCGTGCACGTGGGGCAGCAGGCGCAGGAAGGTTCCGTCACCGACTTCGGCTGCGCGCGCTTTGCCCCAGATTTCCTTGAGCGGCATCACCACGAAGTCGGTTCGCTCGCGCAGGAAGCGCTCGATGACCCCATCGTTTTCCTCACGCAAGACCGAGCAAGTCGCGTAGACGAGACGGCCGCCCTTCGCCACCAGCGGGGCGTACGTAACCAGCAACGCCAGTTGGTCGGCCGGATAGGCGTCGACGACTTTCGGGGTCAGGCGCCATCGTGCTTCGGGGTTTCTGCGCAAGGTTCCAAGTCCAGAGCAAGGTGCATCGACCAGCACGCGATCCCACCCGCCCAGTTTTGCTTCCGCGGGCCACGCGGTTCCCTTCACCTCTCGCGCGGTGAGGTTCGTCAGTCCGGCGCGGCGGGCGCGACGGCGCAGCTCTTCCAGCTTCTTGCCGTTGGAGTCGAGCGCAAGAATCCGCCCCTGATTGTCGAGAATCGCCGCCAGCGCAAGGGACTTGCCCCCTGCTCCAGCGCACGCGTCCACGACCCTTCCGCGGGGCGGTGGCGCCGTCGCTTCGGCGACCAGCTGGCTGCCCTCGTCCATGACCTCGAANNCCCGCGTCTCAAACACGAGCCCGACTGGCGAGAGCCGTGTCGGTTTGGCGGTCACGCCCTCCTCTGCCAGGCGCGATATCAGCTCGTCGCGCGACACCTTGACCGTGTTGGTGCGGACGCACATGGGAGCACGCGTGTTCATGGCGTCCGCGAGGGCGATTGCATCCCGTTCGCCGTGGCTTGCGACAAAGCGCTCGAACAACCACGTCGGATAGGAGACGCGCAGAGCCTCGCGCTCCAGGCCGTCGCGGTTGCCAAGCCCAGCATCGTCGGATGCGGCAGCGGCCAGAGCCAGATCGCGGCCGGCCAAGCGCCGAGCGTCGGCCTTGAGTGCCTCGGCAGGAATCCCGGAGCGCACTTCGTAGACGAGCNNCACGGCAGATATGGTTTCTTGCCTCCCGCGAGATTCGGCCAGAACTTGGTCCACGATGGCTTCCAGCCGCCTTTCCCACCGCACGAGCCCATACACCGTCTCAGCCACCTGGCGGCGATCTCCGCTCGATAGCTGCCGTTCCTCACGGAACGCACGCGCGAGAATATCGGTGGCAAAGCCCCACTCGGCGCGCGCTTCGGCCGCAAGCTGCAACGTGAGTGCGCGGGCGCGAGGCGACAGACGACGCGGAGGTGATGTTTCGGACATGGGCCGGGATGGTAGCGCGCCCGCGTGGTAGGGCAACAGCAATGCGCACCGGAAACTCCCACCTGCTGCTGCCTGCGCAAGCGCGGTCAGCCGGTCCTCAGACCCGCCCTTCCGCCATCAACCTCTGATCTTGGCGCGCCAGAAGGGCCCTACCCCGC
>PMLH01000233.1 GCA_003159055.1 Myxococcales bacterium | reverse complement strand
GTGCTGCTGGGAAAGGGCGACGGGACGCTTGCCGCCCGCGTGGACTACCCAACCGGGAACGCCCCGCAATCGGTGGTCGCTGGCGACCTGGACGGCGATGGCAAGCTGGATCTGGTTGCCGAGAACGGCAGCATGGTGACCGTGTTGCTAGGGAACGGCGACGGGACTTTTGCGACGAGGTTTGACTACGCCGCCAGGGGCAGCGGGCTGGCGTTGGCCGATCTGAACGGCGACGGTAGGCTGGACCTCGTCGTGGGCGGCTCTACCAGCGTGCTGTTCACCGGGTGTCGGTAGAAATCTCGGAGCGTGATGTCCCAAGACCATCCGACGAAGCCATCATCTCGCCTCGCATCCCGACTCGCGCGCGCGGCCCAAGACCTCATGGGTTTCTCGAACGCGGTTCTGTACCTCGCCTTCTGCCTGCTTGCGGCCACCGGGTTGATGATGGAATTCAGGCTTGACGATGCTGGCGCCAGTCTGCTCGGCGTGAGCAAGCGCGATTGGGCGCGCGTGCATGCCATCGCGGCGCTCAGCGTGCTGTCGCTGGTCGCGCTTCACCTGTGGGTGAACTGGCCGTGGCTGCGCTCGGCCTTGGCGCGGCTTCGTTGGCGGACGCTCGTGATTGCTGTCGTGGGTCTGGCAATATTGGCGGTCGCGCTCCTGGCGCCTGTGCGCTGAGCCTCGTTAGGAGCCGCGAAAAGATAACTTGTGCAAAGAGCGCGGCCGAGGCGCCCGGATGGCAAGGAGTGAGGAGCGAGCATACCCGTCGGTATGTGAGCGACAAGCGAAGCAGCCGGGATGGATCGGCTGCGCACCTGCTAGAGTTATCTTTGAACGGCAACTTAGGGCAAAGCTGCATCGCTTCTCGCCGGTCGCTTCTTGGTTCCGTCGCGGCTCGGCCGGTGTGCTAAAACGCGCAGCCGCACGCGATGGCCCCACCGCAGCAGCAGAAAAACTCCCGCGCGACCGCACGTTGGTCGGACGACCTGCGCGCGGATGCCTACGACAGCCAGGGCAATCGTGTCTTCTACCAGTCGGCGCTCACCACGCTGCTCGAGGGCGCGCCGACCCTCGCCGGACGGGGCGTGGATCTCGGCTGCGGCACGGGCTTCGCAACCGAGGTCTTGCGGGCCAAGTATCCCGACGTGACCTGGCAGGGCATCGATGTTGCCGATGCCATGCTGGCCCTGGCGCGCAGAAAGCCCGGGTTGGCGAGCGTGTCGTTCTGTCAGGCCTCGGCGGAAGCCTTGCCGCTTGCCGATGGAAGCATGGACGTGGTGGTCGCCAATTTTTCCTGGCACTGGTTCGGCCAGGATGCGGGCCGCGAAGCTCGTCGCGTGTTGCGGCCGGGTGGTTGGCTGCTCGCAACCGTGCCGCTGCGCTTGTTTTCGGCCGCTTCGGGAAATCGCGCCTTGGCGCGCGCCTTGCTGGCCGACAGGCGCCAGTTTGCGCACACGTCGAGCCAGGGCCTTCGTTTCGAAGCGACGCGATCTCTTCTGCCGGGACCCATGCGCGTGGCCCGGCACGAATTGCGAATCGGCCAGGAAACCTTTGCCGACGGGCGAGAGATGCTGGACGTGCTCGGCAGCCGTGGCGCCTTGAGCGCGATTTTCGGCGACCATCCGCCCTCCGCGATCGATGCAGGCTCGCCGCTCGACTTGCCGTTCGAATTTACGTGGCCGTTCGCGCTGGTGCACCTGCAGGTGGTCGGGTAGCTCAGCCGCGGCAGGCGACTTGGGTCAGGTGATAGAGGAACACGGCGCTGGCGGTGGCGACGTTGAGTGAGTCCACCCCAGGCGCCTTCGTCATGGGAATCGTCACGCGCAGATCGCAGTGTCCCTGCGTGGGCTGATCGAGGCCGGGGCCTTCGGAGCCGAACAGAACCGCCAAGCGCGAGGGCGGCACGAAAGACGGCAAAGGCAGGGCGTCGTCGGCAAGCACGGCTGCGACCAGCGTGAAGCCCTGGGCCTCTCGCAACGTCAGCAGGTCCTCCGGCCAGCGGTCGGCGCGTACGATGGGCAACGAGAAGACCGCGCCCGTCGAGGTGCGTACCGCCTTTCGGTAAAAGGGATCCGCACAGCGAGGAGAAAGCAGGATGGCGTCGGCGCCGAACGCGGCCGCGTTGCGTGCGATGCCGCCCAGGTTGTCGACGTCGACCAGGTCCACCAGCACCACGACCAATCGTGCGTCGGGCGGAATCGCCTGGCAGCGTGGCCGCTGGGCGATGGCCAGGCAGCCGCGATGCACGTGAAAACCGGCAATCTGGTCCATCACGGTCTGCGGCACTAAATAGACGGGAAAGCTGGCCTCGGCCGCAGTCAGCGCCGGTTCGAGGGCGGCGAGGCGCGGCGCAGTCAGCAGCAGCGAGTGGATCTGCAGCCCGGCGGCCAGCAGCTTGCGCACGACGACTTCGCTTTCGGCGATGAAACGCCCGCTCTGCTCGCCGAGGCGCCGATCCTGCAGGTCGCGATAGTCGGCCAGGCGCGCGTCATCGAGAGCGGACTCGGTCAGGAGGTGAAGGTCGAAAGGCACGGGAGCTTCAGTATAGGTCAAAGAGGTTGCGGCGAGCCGTCGACGCTGGTATTCGCAGGTGGCGATGAGACGCGTGGTCGTTGCCGGTGCCGGAATATCCGGCCTTGCCTTTGCCTTCGAATTGCGCCGCTTGGGCGTGCCTGTCCTCGTGCTCGAAAGCGACGGTCGTGCGGGGGGCAAGATCGAAAGCGACCATCGCGACGGCTATCTGTGCGAGCGCGGGCCGGCCAGCTACCTCGACCGCTCGGGAAGCATCACTGCGCTCGCGAAAGCGCTTGGCATCGACAACCGCGTGGTGTGGGCGAGCGATGCAGCCGAGCGGCGTTTGGTGGCCGCCGATGGCCGTTTGCACGATACGCCACGGACGGCCGCGGAATTTGCGCGTTCTGCACTTCTGCCTTGGTCGGCGAAGCTGCGTGTTGCGGCCGACTTGGTCCTTCCGCGGGGACCGTCGGCTCGGGGCAAGGACGAATCGGTGGCAGCCTTTGCGCGCCGGCGCCTGGGCGTGGTCGCGGGCGAGAGGCTGCTGCAGCCCCTGGTCTCCGGGCTTTACGCCGGGGATGCCGAGAAGGTGAGCCTGCCATCCGCTTTTCCGCTGGTGGCGGCCATGGAACGCGACCGCCGCAGTTTTCTGCTGGCCATGCGACGGGAGCTCGCCGCTGCCAGGAGCAAGGCCGCGCCGCACTTGGCCTCGTTTGAAGGCGGCCTCGACGAGCTGACCGGCGCGCTGGCCAAGGCCCTGGGGCAGGACCTGCGGCTCGGCGCGCGCTTGCTGCGGATCCTGCGCAAGGCCTCGGGCTTCGAGGTCGTGCTGGAGGACCAGCGTGGGATCCAGACCATCGAGGCGGACGCTGTGGTGTTGGCGATTCCGGCGCACGTCGCGTGCGGTGCGACCGCTGCGCTGGACGACAAGGCCGCCGACACGCTCGCGCAGATTCCCTATGTTCCGGTGACCCTGGTACACCTTGGCTATTCGGCGGCGGCGTTCTCGCAGCCCCTCAATGCCTACGGCTTTTTCGTTCCGCCGTCGGAGCCTTTGCGCGTGCTGGGCGGAATTTTTCCGTCGCAATTCTTCGAGCGCCGCGCGCCGTCTGGTTTTCATTTGCTCTCGGTTCGCACCGGTGGCGCCCGGCATCCGGAGGCGTTCAGCATGCCCGACGACCAGTTGCTCGCGCTTGCGGACGGAGAAATCCGCCGCCTGGCGGGCCTTACCGCGCCGCCGGTGTTCGTGCACATCGTCCGGCACGAGCGTGCCTTGCCTCAATACACACTCGGGCACATGGACCGTGTCGCCGCGCTCGCGGCGGCCGAACAGCGCCACCCTGGCGTCTTCTTCCACGGCAACGCCTACCACAACGCTGGCGTCCCCGAGCTGGTGCTTCGGTCGAGCCAACTGGCCGAGCGGGTGGCCGCCTTCTCGAAGGCGCGAGCTACCTGAATTCCGTGCTCGGGCCGCGAACGAATTGCGAAATGATTCGATGGGCTTCTTCAGCGGTCGATGCGCCCGTGAGGCGCATCACCTCGCTCATCTCGCGGAAGGCCTCCTGCGTCCGACCCAGTTGTTGCAGCAGCTTGGTTCGCATCAGGCGTGCTCGCAGATCGTCTGGCCTTAGGCCGACTGCTTCGTCGAACAGCGAAAGCGCGGCTGGAAGGTTGCCGTCCCGCCACTCGGCGAGCGCGAGCCGCCAGACCAGATCGCCACGTGGGCCGGTGCTTCCGGCCTTTGCGAGCGCAGCCGGGAAAAAGCTGGTGTCGTTTCGCCAGATCGAGCTTTGTCGAAAGGACATGATGCCGAGAGCCCCCAGCAGCGCGACGACGAGGGGGAGGCGAGCACGGCGCCCCAGCGGATGTCGGCCCAGGGCAAGATACCCTGCGGTGACCAGCGCTGCCCACGCCATCCCTGCGGGGTAGGTATAGCGGTCAGCATCGATGTGGCCGACTTCGAGCAGGCCGAGCTTGGACCCCAGCAGGACAAGGTGAGCCAGCCAGAGAACCAGGAGGAGGGGGTGTCTTCGTCGGAATCGCACCAGCACGACCGTGAGTCCCAGCAGCACGACTGCCGACGCAACCGAACGAAAGGATATCGCGTGAACCGAGAGAGCTTGCGGGTAGATCGGGCCCAGGTCGAACGGAAGGCAAGTCCGTACGATTGCGTTGGCCCAGACCGCGAAGACCTTCATGAGCCGACTGACCGGACCGTACTCGGCCCAGGTGGCGGGGAGGTAGTCTGCCACCTTGGTGGTATTTCGAATGATGATCGCCACGGTGAGCACGAACGCCGAGAGCGCTGCGAACGGCAACTTGTCGAGCCATGCTGCGAGCGAACGCCAGCGCGCCAGCGGGTAGACGTCGAGCAAGACCAGGACCAGTGGCCATTCGAGGCAGAATGGATAGGAAAACGCAGACAGCGCAAAGGCGACGACCGCGAGCCAATAGGCGCCCGTGCGCATGACGGCTTCGGGCGCTCGCCTCACGGCGCGAAGATAGAGCAGCGCCGACGTCAGCATCAAGGCGACGCTTTGGCAGTACCTCCACCCGGTGGCCCAGACCACGGGTTCGACGCGAAGCGGGTGGAGTGCCCACGCCAGGGCGCCGAAGACCGAAGCCCAGAGGACTGTGACGTGTTTCTCTTCGGCTGCGCCTTCGGCAGGCGCGACGAGCTGTCGAATCAACGCTGCCAGCAGCGTTGCGCAGAGGGCATGGACGAGGACGTTGTACGCGTGGAACGGAAGCGGCCTGAGGCCGGCCAACTTCGCGATGAGTGCCGAGGACAGCCAGGAGAGCGGTTGGTAGCGGATGGCGTAGCCGTGGGCGAACATGTGCTGGGCGGTTGGCCAGTCCAGCCGCTGCAGGGTCGGGTTGCCGGTCAGCTGGATGTCGTCGTCCCAGAGCAGGAAATCGAACCCAAGGGCTCGCCCAAAGACCAAGAAGACCGCGCCGGCGATGGCGACCAGGGGCAGACCGGTCTGGGTCCACGGTCGCCTGTCCGGGCTGGGTTGCGGAGCGCTCGCCATATCGAAGATCAGCCAATTCATACCATCGCCGGGCCAAGTCCGCGATTGCGCGCTCGTTCCCGAGGATGTCCCATTGCCCGAGGATGTCCCATTGTCAGAAGCGTCGAGCTGGTCGACAATGGTGCGCATGTCCAGGGTTGTTTCCGCGACCACCGTCTGCTGCCTCGCCGTGGTTGGTTGTGGAGCAGCTTCCCGCCCTTCCTCGTCCGGAAGCCTCTCGCGCGAACCACTCCCCGCCAAATACGGGAGGCTGCAGGTCATTGGCACGCACCTGTGTGACAGCTCTGGCAAGCCGGTCCAGCTTCGTGGCATGAGCACCATGGGCCTGCAGTGGAGCGGTGGAATCGTGAACGATGCCGCGTTCGCCGCGCTGGCGAAGGACTGGAAGGCGGACGTGGTTCGGCTGGCGCTGTACGTGGGCGAGGGCGGCTATGGGACGCACCCTGAGATCAAGCAAATCGTCTGGAAGGGCATCGACCTCGCAATCAAGCACGGCATGTACGTCATCGTCGATTGGCACGTGTTGACGCCGGGCAATCCCAACGACCCCGTCTACCGGGGGGCGCAGGCCTTCTTCGACGAGGTGTCTCGCAAGTACGCGCACCTGCCAAACGTCATCTATGAAATCATGAACGAGCCCAACGGCGACCTTTCCTGGGCCGAGGACCTCAAGCCATACGCCCACAGGATCGTCACCACGATTCGCGCGAACGATCCAGAGAACCTGATTCTTATCGGCTCGGGCACCTGGAGCCAAGACGTCGACGTGGCAGCCGCTGATCCGGTCCAAGGCAAGAATCTGATGCTCACCTTCCATTTCTATCCCGGCACGCACGGGCAGCCTTTGCGGAACAAGGTGCAAGCGGCGATCGATCGTGGCGCCGCCCTGTTTTGCTCGGAATGGGGAACCACGAATCACACGGGTGGCGGACCGCTTTATCTGCCCGAGGCAGAGACGTGGCTTGCGTTTCTCGATCAGCGCCAGATCAGCTGGACCAACTGGTCGCTTTGCGACAAGAGCGAGTCGTCTGCAGCGCTCGTCAGCCTGGCCGAGGCACTTCGCCTGCACAAGCAATCGCTGATGGATCGGGATGACTTGATGCGGCCCGAGACCATGGGTCCCGACGGCTACCCAATCTGGGGACCGGACGAGCTGTCGCCGAGCGGCACCTTCGTGCGCGAGAAGATCCGCGCGAGAGCGTCTGCCGGTGGTCAGTCCGCTGGGCACTAAACCAACGCGTCTTTGAGAAACGCTCTCGCCGCTTTGATCTGCTCGTCGGTCGAAATGAGCTCGATTTCGTCTGTGGCGCTGGTCGAAAGCTTTCCTGCGAGCGAAGGGCATTCGTCGAGCAAGGCGGCAAGCGCGCTGAAGGCTGGCTGTCCGAGGCGTTGTTCGAGCACGTCCAGGCTGCGCAGAGCCAGCCACGGCTTGCCGGCGGCGATCGCGGAGCGCAAGGCGGCCGCGGCCCGTTGCTGGTCGGGCTCGGCCGGGAGACTCTCGCGCGCGAGAAGCGCCTCGGCCGTTGTTGCGGCCGCCCCCACCACGTCGCGAAAGAGGATGTTCCAGCCGATTCGAAACAGCTTGTCGGCCGGTGTGCTCTTGAGTGCCAGTGCGGGCGATCGCCGCTTCCGCGTGGCTGCGAGCGTGTGCGCCAAACCAAGCGTGCAGGTGGCGACGGCCGCGCGCGCGGCCTCGACCGGCCGCATGGAGCGCCCGGATAGGCTGCAACCGGCGGCGAGGACGTTGGCGAGGTAGGCGAGCTCGCGCATGCGGCTCGCGTGGACGTCGGGAGCATCGTCCGCGAGCTGCCGCAGTGTCGAGGTGAAAAGGTCGGTCGAAGCTTCGTTGGCGGACGTGCGGTTGCCTTCGAGGAGGTTGAACGTGCGCGCGGGCGGAAGGACATCCGCTTCGCGGAGCAGCACGAGGAGGCCAGATGCGGGCGAAGCTGGTGCCGGAGGCGCCGGTGTCGGCGGCGCGCTCTTCGTGGTGGCCGAAGTCTTGCCAGCGCCTGCCGTGGGCTCGCCAAGCTGTCTGAAGTAGGCGCGACTGATGGGATCGCGCTGGTCGGACGCGACAAGGTCGTCGAGCTTGCTGGTTCGGGCGAGGGCCAGGAAGGCCGCGGCGCTGAACGGTGCTATGAATCCCTGCTCGGCCCGACGGTCCTCGCGTTCGGCTCCGACGTCGGATTCGAGCGACTCCTCGGCGGTTAGGGCCTGGAAGAGGCCACCGTTATCCTCGATGAATTCCGCATCCATCGCACGCAGCCGATCGAGCAAGCGCTGCAGAAACTCGTGGTGATCGCGGTCGAGCGCAACCAGCAGCCCAAGCAAGGTGTCCCAGCTTTCGTGGTGCCGCGAGACGATGCGGTACTCGCCCAGCTCTTCGGCAAGACAACTCTCGAGCGCCTTCTCGACTTGCACGTCGTCGTCGGCGGGATTTTCGCTGGCTCGGCTGGACATGGTGATCGCCAGTTCCTCGATGTTGATGACCAGCACCTGCTTGTGAAAGGCGAGGGTGACCAAGTCCTCGGGCAACTCAGCCAGCTTGGCCGCGGCGAATTCTTCGCCTGCCTCCAGCATCACCTCCAACCACAGCGTAAACCTGGCGGCATCGAAAGTCTCTTCCTTGCCCGGGCCCAAACTGCGCCACAGGTCGTCGTCGAAGATGCTCTTGAGCTGCGCGGTGGTGGCAAGCGTGACGATTTCGCCGGCGTCTTCCAGCCCCACGTGGTTGACGAGCTTGCCAAGCGCCTGCGCCGGCAACGATTGTACCGCGGCCACGAGGTTGGGCTGGTCCAGAATGCGATGGATGAGCTGACCCGAATTCCGAGATGCCAGCTGACCTGACTCTTCCGACATGCGGAGGAGTTTAGCCAAGTTTCTGCAGGACGGCTTCCAGCTTCTCGCGAACTTTTCCCGCCAGCGCCACCATGGCAGGTGAATCGTGCTTCGCCATCATCTGCCGCGGGTCAATCGTGGAAACCACCGCCCGGCCATCGTCGTCTTCGTAGACAGCGACGTTACACGGGAGCATCACGCCGATGCCCAAGTCGTGCGACAGCGCCTCGAGTGCGAAGCTCGGATTGCACGCCCCAAGGATCTTGTAGCGGCGAAAGTTCGCGCCGATTTTCTTCTTGAGTGTGTCCTGAATGTCGATCTCGGTGATGATGCCGAAGCCTTCACTCTTGAGAAGCTCGGGCAGACGTGCCAGGGCTTGCTCGTAGCCGAGCTGGGTTGGTTGTCGCATTCCGATGGATGCCATGTTCGTCCTCCTTGCGAGGTTAGAGCCAGGCCGTGCGCGAAGGGTGCACGCAACTTGTCCCTTGCGCTCGGCGTTTGTTGACAGGAGGATTGCGGCATGACGAACAACCGCAAATTCGCCTTCGTCCTCGGTGTTGCTGTTGCTGTGGCGGTGGTCGCTTGCAGTCGGCGGACGGACTATCGATCGCCCGGGCCAGTGAAGGCCGAGGTCGAGTACAAGATGGATGCCGCCGAGTTCGACCTCGAGACGGTGGTTGGGCTGCTCAAGACCAAGCAGATCAAGGATGCCGAGGAGCTGCAGAAGAAGGTCAACGATCCGCAGTCCGGCATCAACAACGTCGACCTCGACGGCGACAAGATGGTCGACTTCGTCGCGGTCAAGGAAGAGAGGCACAGCGACAGCCAACGCCAGCTCGACTTCTTGGCATTCCCGTCGTCGAAGAACGGCTCGGATCCTACGCCGATTGCTTCTGTGTCCTTCCAGGTTGGGCAAGACAATCAGCAATTGACGGTGGTCGGCGCCTACCCGAGCTATGTCGACGGCTACGCGTCCGCGAGCTACGTCTATGCAGTGCCGTACACCGGGCCGACCTTCGGCGAGATGCTGTTCCTGAGTTGGATGTTCAGCCCGCGTCCGGTGTACATGGTCGCGCCCTACCACACCTTCGGCTATCGACCGTACGGTGTCATGGCGCCGTCGAGCCTCGTGACCCGTCGGACGACTTACCGAACAGAAGCGCGGGTCGCCCCGGTCCAGCGGCAAGCGCCTCCGGCTGGTGCGGCGCCACGATTCGCCACCCAGGCCGAGTCGCGCTTCAAGCCGAGTGCCTCAGCTGCGCCGAACAGCCTGTCGTCGAGCGGCAGGTCGGCCCAGAATTTTGGCGTTCGTGATCCGGCGAAAGGGAGGCCAACCGCGACGGGATTCGGGGCACCGTCGTCCGCCGGTGCGCCGTCGGCCGGGGCTGCGTCCCCAAAGCCAAGCACACCGCCGAGCACCCCACCGTCGTCATCAAGCAGCAGTTGGGGCTCTCGCCCAAGCACGCCCTCCAGCAATTGGGGCGCCTCGCGGCCGTCGTCGGCCGGGTCCAGCTCGTTTGGCGGCCGCAGCAGCTCGTTCGGCGGAAAGCGGAAGTAGCGCGATGGACTCGGCAAAGACCGGTGCAGCATCCGGCAGCGAGAAGAACTCGATGTCCGATTGGGCACCGTGGAAGCTCGAGATGGCCGGCCTCGCGGTGCTTTACCGCCTAGCCATCGTGAAACAGGAAATCCCGATCGTCACGATCGGGACGGACGTCGACTTCGTCGAGCCTCTGCTCGACGAGCTGTACCGAAAGGGACTCATTGACCAGCAGGACCAGACCCGTTGGGTGATGACAGACAAGGGCGCTGGGGTCATTCGCACGGCCATCGAGATGTACGATCACCTGCTCAAGTTCGAAATCTTCGCCAAGGTCGACCTGGGGCGGTCGCTCGGTCCCGACGAGGCGAATCCGAATTCGCCGAACCAGGCGTTCGACAATCTGTACGATCCTCGATTTGGCAATCCTGAGGCGCCCGACGAGCCTGGCGCTTGGGAGGACCTGCGACTGGCGGTCATGAGCTTCTTGCACGAGACCGGCGGGGGAGGTGGCTCGATCGAGCCGCACCGGATCGTGTTCGTGCAGAAGCTGGCGGCCGGGCAATTGTGGTCACCCACCTTCTGGGTGGACCTTCGCCTCGGCATGGTATTCGAGGAAATCGAGAAGATCGTCGAGACCGCGGTCAAGTGGCGCAATGTCGCGGACACCGAGGCGGACGCAGTCGCTGCGATGCGCACGCTGTACACGGCGGGGATGATCGAACAGCGAAAGCGCGACGGGCGCGAGTGCTCGAGCTGCGGGACGCCCCTGGCGATCTATCAGGCCATGGCGAAGGAGGCCGGCCAAGCCTTGGAGGTGTGCCCCAATCCCAATTGCGGAGCCAGCTTTGGCGCCCCCCCAAGCGGAGGGGGCAGGCTCGAATGCCCTCGCTGCCACGCCGGCCTGGAAGCGTCGCAGCGGATCTGCAGCTGCGGTGCGCGCGTCGACTATTCGCTGCCGCCCGGAAACACCAGTGAAGAAACCGTGGAAGAGACGGTCGAGGAAGTCGTGCCCGCGTGGGGCAGCTACTACGATCCGTTGTTCGTGCCCTATGGATACTACGACCCGTGGGGCTGGTCTGTCACCGACGCCGTCGCCTTCGGCGTCGTGTGCGCCCTATTGTGGTGAAAGCGGCGGCGCGACCCGGTTGCCTGGTCGCGGAATGCTCACCGTGGACGACCGGTATCAGCCGCAACCGCACTGCATGGTGCAGGTTGAGCCGTTCGGGGTTCCGCTGCACGTGAGGTTGGAGCCGCACTTGTCGTCGACCGGCTGGCACATGTTATCAAACCCGCTCTTGTCGACGGTCGTCGTGCAGTTGGACTTCCCTGCGCAGCACTGATTGACGACGTCTTGGTACCAGTCGTCGCAGCTCTTGCTGCTGCAACCCAAGAATGGAGACAACGAAGCAGCAAGGCTGGCAGCAACCATCCATGATTTCAGTGAACGCATAGCTCTCCCCTTCTTTTGGTGTTCTAGGTCTCTTTTACCATCTTGGGGAATGTTCATCCGCGGCACAAGCACATTCTGGGAAAAGGCTAAGAGGGTGTCTGAAAAGTGC